>NZ_MCYD01000531.1:0-5353 GCF_002876325.1 Vibrio sp. 10N.261.52.A1 | reverse complement strand
TCAGTTCATTGAAATCAATGTGATTCCTAAGAATCAATTTTTGATATTCATCAACGAGTGCCCACACAGATTGATAGGTTTAAATTGTTAAAGAACTTCTCTTCGTTGTGACTTACATCACTTCGGAAGAGGCGGCTATTCTAGCGACTTAATCTTCAGTGTCAAACACTTTTGAAAATTAATTTCTACTTTCTAAAAGTAGAAGCGAATAATCGCTTGAAGCTAGTTGCCTAACCAACATTCTTTGCTGAAGCCTTATGGCGTCTGCCGTGTCAGTGAGGCGGCATTATAGAGATGTCGCTCACATTGGCAAGTGTTTATTTAAGAAAAATGCAAAAACAAGGCTTACATGATGGATAAACCACCAAGGGCTTATTTATGCAAGTTTACTTACAAAGTACCTACAAAATAATCACAGAGTTATCCACAGGCGTTATTATTTTGCCTCCAGAAAAGCAAAAAAGCTGCCCTAACGCAGCTTTTTAATAAACAATGAGCCTAAATACCTGAGCCATATTGTTCGCCATCGTCCTCATGAAGCCCACATTCTCGTTTTAACCCGTTAAAGCGGGTTTCTTCTTCTGTCATACCAGGCTCCCACTTCTTAGTTGTGTGTGTATCTCCAACTGAAAGGTAACCCTGCTCTCGAAGCGGATGGTAACTCAGACCGTGCTCTTCTAGGTAGTAGTGAACATCTTTATTGGTCCAATCAATTATAGGTAAGAACTTAAACACACCATTTTGGATAGACAAGATTGCCAAATTTGCACGTGATTGGGATTGCTCTCTTCTCAAGCCGGAGAACCAAGTACCTGCCTCAAGTTCATCTAACGCCCTTCTCATCGGTTCGACTTTATTGAGCTTGTTATACTTCTCGATACCTTCTAGCCCTTGCTCCCAAAGTTTTCCATATTGTGCTTCTTGCCAATTAGGACTTTGCTGAGCACGAAATACTTGTAGGTTTAAAGTGAGCTTCTGGCTTAACTCATCTATAAAGCGATAGGTCTCTGGAAATAGATACCCGGTATCGGTAAGGATAACTGGAATATCCGGCTTTGCCTGAGTGACTAAGTGCAGCATGAGTGCTGCTTGGATTCCAAAACTTGAAGACACCACATGTGTCCCTTCTAAGTTTTCTAGTGCCCATTTGACTCTTTCTAGAGCAGTTAGCTGTTCTAACTCTGCATTTATCTGTCCAAGACGAAGTACCTGCTCCGTCTTGGTCAGTGCGAGCAGCTCTGCTAACTTCAATTTTGAAGCGACAGAATTATGCATGCAGGTCCCTCTTTGAAATGATCACCTCTTGGATGATGCCAGCTCGGATTGTGAAGTCACCGAACCCTTCGTTCTCTTCTCGCTCTACTGCCCAACGGCCCACCAGCGTGTCAATCTCTTCTAAGATCTGAGCTGATGTGATGTTCTCTTTATACATCTTAGGAATACGAGTACCGGCTTTGTTGCCACCTAAGTGCATATTGTAACGACCTGGCGCTTTGCCTACTAAACCAAGCTCAGCCAACATTGCACGGCCACAGCCATTTGGACAACCGGTTACACGAAGGATAATGTTATCGTCTTCTGGTAAACCGTGTTTCTCGAGAATGCCTTCAACATCGGTAACAAACTCAGGAAGAAAACGTTCGGCTTCTGCCATTGCTAGAGGACATGTTGGAAATGCTACACACGCCATCGAGTTCTTGCGTTGTTCACTTACCGCGTCATCCATCAAACCATATTGACGAGCAAGCTTCTCAATTTTTGCCTTCTGGCTCTTAGGAACACCAGCAACAATTAAGTTTTGGTTTGCCGTCATACGGAAATCGCCTTTGTGGATCTTAGCAATTTCTGCAACACCGGTTTTCAATGCTTTACCAGGGAAATCAAGCAAGCGACCATTTTCAATAAACAGCGCTAAGTGGTGCTTACCATCAATGCCTTCAACCCAGCCGATACGATCACCACGCTCCGTGAATTCATAAGGGTGACTTTCCGAGAACTTAACACCCGCACGCTTTTCAACTTCCGCTTTGAACACATCAATACCTACACGGTCTAGTGTGTACTTAGTTTTTGCATTCTTACGGTTTGAACGGTTACCCCAATCACGCTGTGTGGTAACAACCGCTGCCGCAACATCTAACGTATTTTCTAGTGGCACAAAACCAAAGTCGTCAGCTTTACGAGCATAAGTAGAAGTATCACCGTGCGTCATTGCTAAGCCACCACCGACTAACACGTTAAAGCCCACCAGCTTTCCATCTTCAGCAATAGCGACAAAGTTAAGATCATTAGCGTGAACGTCGACATCATTTTGTGGTGGGATCACAACTGTTGTTTTGAATTTACGCGGTAGATAGTTATTACCTAAGATTGGCTCATCATCGGTTGTTTCTAATTTCTCGCCATCAAGCCAGATCTCAGCGTAAGCACGAGTTTTAGGAAGTAGGTGTTCACTGATCTTCTTCGCCCACTCATAGGCTTCTTGGTGAAGTTCAGATTCTACTGGGTTTGTCGTACACAAAACGTTTCGGTTTACGTCACCCGCAGTAGCAATTGAATCAATACCAATGCTATTTAGCGTTTGGTGCATCAGCTTGATATTTGGCTTTAACACGCCGTGAAACTGAAACGTTTGACGAGTCGTTAAACGGATTGAACCATAAGAGGTACTTTCATCGGCAAACTTATCTATTGCTAACCACTGCTTAGGAGTAATGATGCCACCTGGCATACGCGCACGAAGCATGACGTTATGTAGAGGCTCTAGCTTTTGCTTAGCACGTTCGTTACGAATATCACGGTCGTCTTGTTGGTACATGCCGTGGAAACGAATCAGTTGAAAGTTATCTGCTGTAAAACCACCAGTGATACGATCTTGTAAGTCTTGCTCAATCGTACCGCGCAGGTTATTGCTCTCACGCTTTAGACGCTCATTGTCAGCCAACGGACCAAGTACTTGGCCTAGCACTTCTTGCTCTATTACTTGCTTGCTCATTAGTACACATCCCTTTGGTAACGTTTTGCTTTACGTAAATCATTAATAAATTGCTCAGCCTGTTCGCGGCTTTGATTGCCCTGCTGTTCAGCAATCGTAACTAGTGCTTCATGTACGTCTTTCGCCATTCGAGTCGCATCGCCACACACATAAAAGTACGCGCCTTCTTGTAGCCATTGCCATACTTGTTCTGCTTGCTCGATTAAGCGGTCTTGTACATACACTTTCTCTTTTTGGTCTCGGCTAAAAGCAACATCTAGCTTAGTTAGCGCACCAGATTTGAGGTACTTCTGCCATTCAACTTGGTATAGGAAGTCTTGAGTAAAGGTACGGTCGCCAAAGAACAACCAGCTCTTACCTTGAGCGTCATTGTTTTCTCGCTCTTGAACAAAGCTGCGGAATGGTGCAATACCAGTACCAGGGCCGACCATAATGATTGGAGTATTGTCGTCTTGTGGTAGCTTGAAGTTATTGTTGTTCTCAACGAACACCTTCACTTCACCACCTTCCTCTAAACGCTGAGCTAGGAAACTTGATGCTCCACCTAAGCGAGACTCTTCACCTTTTTGGTATTCAACCAAACCAACGGTTAGGTGAACTTCTTCATCCACTTCAGCTTGGCTCGATGCGATTGAGTACAGGCGAGGTGTAAGCTTACGCAACAGGCCTAGAAGTTCATCAGCCGATAGTTTGGTTTTCTTCTCAGCTAATACATCAACAATTTGCGTGTTGCCCGCGTATTCACGAAGCTTGTCTTTATCTTCCACCAGCTTTAACAGTTTCTTGCTACCAGATAGCTCAGCAAACTTAGTCACAAGTTGAGGGTTTGAAGCCGTTATCTCGAACTTACTCACTAGAGCACTATGAATAGAGAGGTTTTCACCATCCACATCTACGCTCTCGATACCAGAGAGCCCAACTTTAGCAAGAATCTGATTCGCTAATTCTGAACTGTTTTCATACCACACACCCAGTGCGTCACCCGGTTGATAAGTAATACCGGACTCATCCAGATCAATCTCGATATGACGAACATCTTTACCCGAATCACGACCTGTGATCTTTTGGCTTGTTAGCAATGTTGCTGTATACGGGTTTTGCTTGGTGTACTGCGAATAACCTGAAGCGGCTTGACCTACTGGTAATTGAACTACCTCAGCCTCTGCGCCCGTCGACAGTGTTTCTTGTACTTGTGATAGAGCTTTAGCACGCCACTCTGTTGCTGCCGCTTCGTAATCCACGTCGCAGTCAAGACGGTCAACAAATGATTTGGCACCAAGCTTGGCTAGGAAGTTATCGAAGTCTTTCGCGGTTTGGCAGAAAAACTCGTAGCTTGAGTCGCCCAGACCAATCACACCGTATTGTAAGTTTGATAGCTTTGGCGCTTTCTTTGATTGTAGGAACTCGTGCAGCTCAATCGCGTTATCTGGCGCTTCACCCTCGCCATTAGTCGAAGCCACGAAAATGACGTGCGTCTCTTTCGCTAGGTTCTTGCCTTTGTAATCACTGGCATCGAAAAGCTCGACGGCGATACCTAAGGCTTTTGCTTCTGCCTCTAGTGATTCAGCGACGCCTTTAGCATTACCGGTTTGAGAAGCAAAGATAATGCTGAGCTTACCAGCAGGTTTTGCAGCAACCGCCGCAGCTGCTTGAGTAATCGGTGCGGCTGCGCCCACAGGTTGAGCTTGGCTCACACCCCATAGGTAACCACTGACCCATGCCAATTGCTGAGAAGATAATTCGGAAACAGTTTGTTGAAGATGACCCAGTTGTTGGTCATTAAGCGGTGCAGCTAATCCAGGTAGCTCGTTCGCCCCAGACTGTGCATTATTATTTTGTGAAGACTCTTTCTTATTTAAAGACATGGTCACGACATCCCTAATCATTGCGTGACGATAGATTAACCACTCCTTTTAATAACAAGAAAGAATAGAAAAGTATGTTTTATAACTTTTTGGAAGTAAAAAGCGATTGAATGGGTAAATGGGCTACTGGTTTTCAATACGAACTTGTTGAAAACCCACTGCCATTGCCGACTTAGATGCTAGATCTAAATCCGCATAATGGCACTCCTCACCGTGGACATCAGTAAGCAGAACAAAACCGCCGCCCATATGGCGAAACTCCACAACCCAAGACCCTTCTTGTATTGAGGGCTCTATGATGGCTTCAACTAACAAATTTTCTCGATATAAATTGCGTAATTCATTGAGTGTCATATTCCATCCCTTGTTCTGACCCAACAACATAGACCTTATAAGAATAGACGTTAATCAGCTCTCTGTATAAGGATGGTCGAAAGTGATGAATGTGCTAACTAATTCCAGAAAGATATAATCAACAGATATAAAAAAACGC
>NZ_MCYD01000530.1:0-10534 GCF_002876325.1 Vibrio sp. 10N.261.52.A1 | reverse complement strand
ATATTAACACATAGCAAAGTAAAATGGTCAGACCCTTCGCGTAATGTGAATCTAAGAGTTCAAAAAATAACCACTTCCCTTTTGGTAAAACTTTGGTATACTCGCCGCCGCTTTAAATTGTTCTTTAACATCTTGTGGGAAAAACCATATGCATCCAATGCTAAACATTGCGATACGCGCTGCGCGTAAAGCTGGCAACCATATTGCTAAATCTCTAGAAACAACTGATAAGATCGAAACGTCTCTAAAAGGTAACAACGATTACGTTACTAACATTGCTCAAGAAGCTGAGTACATGATCATTGAGACAATCAAAGCATCTTACCCAGAGCACAGCATTATTTCTGAAGAGAAAGGCCTAATCGAAGGTAAAGACTCTGACGTACAATGGATCGTTGACCCACTAGATGGCACCAACAACTTTGTAAAAGGTTTCCCTCACTTCTCTGTATCTATCGCTGTTCGCATGAACGGTCGTACAGAAGTTGCTTGTGTTTACGACCCAATGCTAAACGAGCTATTCACAGCTCAACGTGGCGCTGGTGCTCAACTAAACAACGCTCGTATGCGTGTTACTCAGCTTAAAGACCTTCAAGGTACTGTTCTAGCAACTGGTTTCCCATTCAAAGCTAAGCAACACTCTGAGTCTTTCATGAAGATCATCTCTGGTCTATTCATCGACTGTTCTGATTTCCGTCGTACTGGTTCTCCAGCACTTGACCTATGTTACCTAGCGGCTGGCCGTGTTGACGGTTACCTAGAACTAGACCTAAAACCTTGGGACCTAGCAGCTGGCGATCTAATCGCACGTGAAGCTGGTGCAATCCTAACTGACTTCGCTGGCGGTACTGACTACATGAAGTCTGGTAACGTTGTAGCTTCAAGCGCACGTGGTGTTAAGTCTATTCTTAAGCACGTTCGTGAGAACGCAAACGAAGGTATGCTGAAGTAATTCAGGCCTTATGCTTATAGTCTCTATTTAATAGAGCGCTAAAAAATTCAAAGCCTCGCACACGCGGGGCTTTTTTGTATCTGTGGTTCAGGGATGCGAGATGCGAGCAGAACAGCGCTTATGGTATTAAGTACAACTCACTTCGACCATAAAATTTGTATTGAGTTTTCCTGCAAAATGCAGGCATAAAAAAACCGCTAGTTACCTAGCGGTTTTTTGGTTTAGCGAAACGTATTAAGCCAAGGCTTATGGCATTTCGTCAAACTCTTCACCTTCTTTTTCCACTTGTGGTGGCATTAGGTGTTCACGCGTAATACCCAACTTCATCGCTAGTGCAGATGCAACGTAGATAGAAGAGTAAGTACCAACCGTAATACCCAGTAGAAGTGCGGTTGCGAAACCGTGAATCATAGCGCCGCCCTGAACAAACAGTGCGATAACTACGAACAAGGTTGTACCAGAAGTGATCAATGTACGGCTCAACGTTTGTGTGATTGAACTGTTCAGCACTTCAGGTGCTTCACCTTTACGCATCTTACGGAAGTTCTCACGAATACGGTCGAATACAACAATGGTATCGTTGAGGGAGTAACCGACTACCGTTAGCAAGGCTGCTACGATGGTAAGGTCAACCTCAATTTGCATCAGAGAGAATACACCCAGCGTGATGATAACGTCGTGCGCCAGTGCAAGTACCGCACCTGCCGCCAAACGCCACTCGAATCGCACTGATACGTAGATCAAAATACAGATAAGAGAAACTAGGATAGCAAGGCCACCCGCTTCTGTTAGCTCATCACCTACGTTAGGACCAACGAACTCGATACGACGCATTTCAACTTGTTCACCTGTGCCTTTCTCGATAGCTGAAAGGATTTGGTTACCAAGCGTCTCGCCTGCAACGCCGTCACGAGGACGTAGACGAACCATTACATCACGAGCTGAACCGAAGTTCTGTACCGTTGCATCACCAAAGCCTTCAGCTTCAAGTGCACTACGGATATCAGGAAGGTGTGCTGGTTGTTCAAAGCCAACTTCAATCAGAGTACCGCCAGTAAAGTCTAGACCCCAGTTCAACGATTTCGTTGTTAGGGTGAAGATAGCCGTACCAATCATCAAGATAGAAAGAACAAAGGCAACCTTTGACCAACGCATAAAGTCGATCATTTTGTCTGCTTTTAGAATCTGAAACATATTAATTCCTAGCCTTAGATCGACAGTTTCTTAACGCGTTTGCCGCCATACATCAGGTTCACGATACAACGTGTGCCGACAATAGCTGTAAACATAGAAGTCAGGATACCGATAGACAGCGTTACCGCGAAGCCTTTGATCGCACCAGTACCAACCGCAAATAGAATGATTGCAGTTAATAGAGTTGTGATGTTCGCATCGGCGATTGTGCTGAATGCGTTCGCGTAACCTTGGTGAATTGCTTGCTGTGGACTGCGTCCCTCTCGAAGTTCTTCACGTATACGCTCAAAGATCAGGACGTTCGCATCGACCGCCATACCGACCGTTAATACGATACCGGCAATACCTGGTAGCGTCATGGTTGCACCTGGGATCATCGACATCACACCAATAATCAATACCAAGTTCGCCATTAGCGCAACGTTCGCGATAAGACCAAAACTACGGTAGTAAAGCAGCGTAAATAGCATTACTGCAGCCATACCCCAAACCATCGCCATGATACCCATATCGATGTTTTGTTGTCCCATAGATGGACCAATCGTACGTTCTTCAACAATCGAGATAGGCGCAATCAGAGCACCTGCACGAAGTAGAAGTGCCAAGTTATGAGCTTCAGCTGTAGAGTCGATACCAGTAATTCGGAAGTTACGGCCAAGCGCTGATTGAATCGTCGCTTGGTTGATCACTTCTTCATGCTTAGTAAGAATCACTTTGCCTTCAGGTGTCTTACGACCGCTGTCTTTGTACTCTGCAAATACCGTCGCCATTAGCTTACCGATATTTTGACGAGAGAACGCAGACATCTTGCTACCACCTTCGCTGTCTAGCGAGATGTTAACTTGAGGACGACCATATTCATCAACACTTGAGCTTGCATCTGTAATGCTAGAACCACCTAGGATAACGCGCTTCTTAAGTACCACAGGGCGACCATCACGGTCTTGCTTAATTTCGCTACCAGCTGGGGCACGACCAGAAGCTGCAGCGGCTAAGTCAGCACTGCTATCAACTTCACGGAATTCAAGCGTTGCTGTCGCACCAAGGATTTCTTTAGCACGAGCCGTGTCTTGAACACCTGGCAATTCTACTACGATACGGCTAGCACCTTGACGTTGAACCAAAGGCTCAGCAACACCAAGTTCGTTCACACGATTACGTAGAATGGTAATGTTTTGCTCTACCGCGTAGTTACGGATTTCTTGAAGACGAGCTTCAGTGAAGTTAGCAATCAAAGAAAAACGACCATTCGAGTCAGAGTCTACGAATGTCATATCTTGGTGCTTAGATTGCAGTAGCGATTTCGCTTCAGCAAGCTGCTCTTCATTACGTAAGATCACCTCTACCGCATCTTTGCCCGATGGACGAATAGCACGGTAACGGATCTTCTCTTCACGAAGTTCACTACGGAACGCTTCTTCTTGTTGGCCAACTAGCTTTTCCATTGCAGCGTCCATATCCACTTCCATTAAGAAGTGAACACCACCACGTAGGTCAAGACCAAGCTTCATTGGTGCAGCACCAATAGATTCAAGCCAATCCGGTGTTGAAGCCGCTAGGTTTAATGCAACGATAACGTCCTCGTCTAATGCTTCAGTGATAACATCACGGGCACTAATTTGAGAGTCTGTGTCGTTAAAGCGAACAAGAATGGAACCGTTTTCTAGAGCAACGGATTTAGTTGAAAGGTTTTCTGCTTCAAGAGCATTGGTGACAGCATCCAGCGTAGACATATCTACAGAGGCGCCACGCGCCCCTGTAACTTGAACTGCCGGATCTTCACCGTATATATTCGGAAGTGCGTACAACGCAGCGATGGCAATGGTAAACACCACCATCAGGTACTTCCATAACGGATAACGGTTTAGCACAGCGAGGATCCTCTAGCTGTTTATAGAGATTTCAGAGTACCTTTTGGTAGCACTGCTGTAACGAAGTCTTTCTTGATAACTACTTCGTTGTTTGCGTTCAGTTCGATAGCAACGTAGTCGCTGTCTTCTGCAATCTTAGTGATTTTACCGATCAGACCACCGCTAGTTAGAACTTCGTCGCCTTTGCCCATAGAAGCCATTAGGTTCTTGTGCTCTTTAACGCGCTTAGCTTGTGGACGGTAGATCATGAAGTAGAAGATCACAGCGAACATACCTAGCATGATAAGCATTTCGAAACCGCCGCCTGCTGGTGCACCTTCTGCTGCTGCGTGAGCTTGAGAAATAAACATTTAAAACATCCTCTATTTATATTTTCGTAATTGTTTGTCTAATTGGGTCGTATCCCTTTATTTTCAAGCCCCATCCCTCCGAAGAGAGACAGGGCTCGCAAAAAAGAAATACTAAGATTCTTTACCTAGTGGCGGCACTTCGCGCCCCATTCTTGCGTAGAACTCTGCAACAAACTCTTCAAAGCGGTCTTCATCGATAGACTGACGAATGTCAGACATTACTCGTTGGTAGAAACGCAGGTTATGAATCGTGTTCAGTCGAGCACCTAGGATTTCGTTACAACGATCCAAGTGGTGTAAGTACGACTTGCTGTAGTTCTTACAAGTGTAACAGTCACACTCTGAATCTAGTGGTGTTGTATCGGTTTTATGCTTCGCATTACGGATCTTGATCACACCTTCAGTCACAAACAGGTGGCCGTTACGTGCATTTCGCGTTGGCATTACACAGTCAAACATGTCGATACCACGACGAACACCTTCAACTAGGTCTTCAGGTTTGCCTACGCCCATTAGGTAACGTGGCTTATCTTCAGGTAGTTGAGGACATGTGTGCTCAAGAATGCGGTGCATGTCTTCTTTTGGTTCGCCTACTGCTAGGCCGCCAACCGCGTAACCGTCAAAACCAATTTCCGTTAGGCCTTTAACCGATACATCACGTAGGTCTTCGTACACACCACCTTGAACGATACCGAATAGTGAGTTCGGGTTTTCAAGTTTGTCGAAGTGGTTACGAGAACGCTCAGCCCAACGAAGAGACATCTCCATTGAGTCTTTCGCTTCTTTGTGTGTCGCAGGGTAAGGCGTACACTCATCGAAGATCATTACGATGTCTGAACCTAGGTCTTTTTGGATTTCCATCGACTTCTCAGCGTCCATAAAGATCTTGTCACCGTTTACAGGATTACGGAAATGTACACCCTCTTCAGTGATTTTACGCATCGCACCTAAGCTGAATACTTGGAAGCCGCCTGAATCGGTCAGGATAGGACCTTGCCAGTTCATGAAATCGTGCAAGTCACCGTGCATCTTCATGATTTCTTGACCAGGACGTAGCCATAGGTGGAACGTGTTACCTAGTAGGATTTCAGCACCTGTGTCTTTTACTTCTTCAGGAGTCATACCTTTTACAGTACCGTAAGTACCTACAGGCATGAATGCTGGTGTTTCAACGGTACCGCGTTCAAACTGAAGTTGACCACGACGTGCACCAGCGTTAGTTTTTTTAAGTTCGTATTTTAATTTCACGAAGCCTCCAATATGCCAGAGAAACAATCTGACTGTTAATTCAGAGCTTAAGTTAGCCTTAATACTCTATGAGGAGCGGTCGCGTATTCCTTGCGAGAGATTAGACAGAGAGCCTGCCCGACTCCTAGCTTACTGCTAGCACCCGTAAATTCTTATTTATATCGCTTATAACCAGCTTAAATTAGCTGGTTTTCTTGTTGATGAACATGGCATCACCATAGCTAAAGAAGCGGTATTCGCTCTTCACTGCGTGATCGTATGCACCCATCACGTTGTCGTAACCTGCAAACGCACTCACCAACATGATCAGAGTCGATTCAGGTAGGTGGAAGTTAGTGATCAGACAATCCACCAACTGGTATTCGTAACCAGGGAAAATAAAGATTTCTGTATCACCAAAGAACGGCACTAACTCTGTACCATTTTTCAGAGCGTCTTGTGCTGCACTCTCTAAAGAACGAACCGATGTCGTACCCACTGCGATAATGCGTCCGCCACGCGCTTTCGTTGCCGCAACCGCATCCACCACTTCTTGCGGTACTTCAACGTACTCTGCATGCATGTGGTGATCGTTGATGTTGTCTACTTTTACTGGCTGGAATGTGCCCGCACCAACGTGCAATGTTACATAAGCAAACTCAACGCCTTTCGCTTTCATGTCGGCCATTAGCTTGTCGTCAAAGTGAAGACCAGCTGTGGGTGCAGCTACCGCACCTGGCTTTTCATTATAGACCGTCTGGTAACGCTCTTTATCTGCGTCTTCATCTGGACGATCAATATAAGGAGGCAGTGGCATGTGACCAACACTGTTGAGAATCTCTAGAACGCTTTGATCAGATGTGAAATGGATTTCAAATAACGCATCATGACGCGCGACCATTTCTGCTTCGTACTCATCATTCTCACCAAGGAACAGCTTAGTGCCCGGCTTTGGTGATTTAGAACAACGAACATGAGCCAGAATGCTTTTCTCATCCAGCATACGCTCAACCAACACCTCAAGCTTACCGCCTGATGCTTTACGACCAAATACACGAGCAGGGATAACGCGCGTGTTATTGAAAACAACCAGATCGCCTGGTTCAACCAAGTCTAAAACGTCCTTGAACGAACCATCAGTTAGGTTGCCGTTATTGCCATCTAATTTAAGCAGACGGCTTGCTGTACGCTCTTCTTGAGGGTAGCGAGCAATGAGTTCATCTGGTAGGTCAAAGTGAAAATCTGAAACTTGCATTTTTCTGGTCTTGTTTGGTTGATGAATGAGTAGACGCGACTAAAAATTTCGCAGTGGGCTAGTATAGGCACACGAGCCGCAATAGCAAGGTTTACAGCAATGGATTATTGTAAAGAGGCGTAAAATTATGCGACTTAATCCGCCAGCGAGTGAAATGAAATAGTTGTGTAAAACTCACCCAAAAATGCGCCAGCTCTCAGTTATTTTTTGGATAAAAAACTATAGTGAGAACAACAAATAGATAATAAGGAGGTTCGTATGATCAAGGTTGAAGATATGATGACTCGCAACCCTCATACTTTATTGCGCTCACACTCACTGGCCGATGCTAAGCACACCATGGAAGCGCTTGATATCCGCCACATACCAGTCGTCGATGCCGATAGAAAACTATTGGGCGTAGTTACCCAACGAGACGTTCTCGCCGCACAAGAATCTAGCCTACAAAACATTCCGCCAGCTCAATCTTTTACCCTATCTACTCCTCTCAACGACATCATACACAAAAACGTTATGTCAGTAGAACCTCGAGCTGGGTTAAAAGAGTCTGCTATTTATATGCAAAAACACAAAGTGGGCTGCTTGCCAGTGGTCAGTCATGGCGAATTGGTTGGCATCATCACCGACAGTGACTTCGTCACCATCGCGATCAACTTGCTTGAACTACAAGAAGAAGTAGAGCCAGAAGAAGCTGAAGTGGATTGAGACAGTAATAAAACGAGCCTCATGACATCATGAGGCTCTATTAGAATCAGATTTACTGTTTCTGTTGTTACAGAGGGATAGCATCACTACAAAGGTTAGTTTGTCGAGTTCTGAATTGATGCTTAATAACTAACTGAATATCATCAATCGCTTCCGTCTCAACGATATCGCCATATTCATCACCCAACTGCAGAGACAACCTCCAACCAGAAGCAGCTACACTTCTCTCTTTAAATGAATAAGTTGGGTTAAGTAACTCTCTATTGTCATGATAACCTGCCGTTAAGTTAGCGGTCATACGTTGTCTAAAACTACCTTCAGATACAACACTGTCACGGGAAATATCAGCAAAACGAGTAGAATAAGAGTTCAAACCTCCTTGAAGGCCCTCGCCATCACCTACTAATACTCCTGGAGTGCTACTACGCATGTAACTATTCCCGCCGTAAGTAAGATATGCGTTAGTTGTCGCCTCACCAGATATGTCGTAACTCAGCGCGAGATCAATAGCAACACTATCAATTTTATCAGAATATGTACCGGCAGCACTTAAGCACATAACGTCATCGTCACTACCCACAATCGGACCTTGAAAAAGGAGTGAGGACGGAAAGTTTTTCACAGTACTGAACTCTACTGTTAGCCATTCACCAGAAACTAAATCGCGAGATAATAACTTAAGCTTGGCATTAAAGGCTTCATCAGCATTCAACATTTCACCACTACCATTTGGGTCTGGGTAAAGGATGGTTCTCCCGTTATAGTTATCAATGTAACCAAAAATATCCCTCTTGAGAGAGATAATATCCACGGTTTGATGACCATTCGGTGTATACCATCCGCCATAAAAACTTTCCAAAGCATTGAGGTATTCGATAGATTGCTGGATGTTTGAGACTTTGAATACATCGTCTTTATCTAGCTCTGCATTACGGTCATTGAACGACACTTGTCTACTATGCTCGAAAGCTTGTACAGCATAAAACAACCACTCTTGAAGTTTAGAAAGCTCTAACTCTGCTTGATGCGTTTCAACAGTTAAGGTACTGAAAGATAGTGGATTAGCGTAAGAGCGCTCTGATTCCAGATACTCATTTTGGTCTGTTTCCGCGACCAAACGCAAAGCTTCAGCATTTAGAACAAGCAACCTACTAGCATCATCACTTAGATTAGAAAGTGACTTAGCCATATCAGCTCTAGCCGTTGCCAACTCTAACGTTAGTTGTTGAATTCGCCCCTTAGCAAAAACATCTGATGTCTCTACCTGTAAACCTTCTATTCTTGCACGCTCAAGCAAAGCCAACTTCTGTGTATATAAGTCAGCATCAAGAGAACTTTCCTTCAATGCACCTTGTAAGTCTTCAATAGCAGTAAATGTCGCTGATAAATCGGTAGAGCCGGTATCATTCAAAAAACGATCTAGTATATCAAGAGAGTGTTGTACTTCTTCAGACAACAACAATGTGTTCATGTCGAAAGTCGAAGCTCGACTTTCATCAATTACGCTTTTTAGCTTAAATTCATTAAGACCTAATTTAATCGTAATCTTATCGATCAAATTGCTAGTTTGTTGCACCTGCTCAAGACGTGCCACTTCTAGCGATATATTGTTTAATACCTCACTATGAACTCTATAAGCTCGTTCAACTTCGCTCTTTGCAGCTTGGATGCTTTTCAACTGATAGCCGATTAAGCTGCCTCTACGTTGACTCTTAGTCTGCTCTTTACAGGAGTTAACAATCAATGAGGAAGGACAACCTAGAAGAGTTGATAATCTCTCTTTTGAGCGTTGATTTTCTTGTTCAAAATTTCGTGTAAATACGTCCAATTGATAATGGTAATCTAGGCGTTTTTTTTGAGCCAAATTCAGTGAATTCTCAAGAGAAAGCGTCATTTCATCTAATACGTTCCCTATAGCCTCAGTTGAACTGCTCCCAATACTCTCTTCAGAGTCATAATCTGGCATCAACAAAACGAAATCATCAGGCAGCCCTAAATAGTTAGCTCCACCTTCGAGCCAGTTGGCTACAGATTTCAATTCAACAACGTTACCTTTAAATTTATCTAGCTCAGACGCCAACATTATATGGGTATAGGAATCATCGCCTAACAAACGACGTAACTGCTTCTCTTTTGAAATAACTCGCTCAAGCAGTGAGCTAGCATCATATGCAAGCTTAGATTTTTGCTCTGCAGAACTCGTCGATACTGACTTTAATTTACTGAGTTGTAATTGCTGAGCCAGTAACTCATTCATTAACTGATAAGCTAATAAAGCATCTTTATAACCTGTAATTAAACGGTCTTCTTGATATACTGGTAATGACTGTCCTTTTTCATTTAGGTATCGAGCACTTTTGACATCACGAAATGGCTGCGCACTAGCAAATGATTGAGGGTGCTTTTCGATCAATCTCCAATAGTCATCAAAAGCGCTTAATAGAATATCTAAAGATTGTTGACGGTACTTTTCCACTGCCGCAGTGCTTTCTCGATCAACCCATAATATTCTAGATTGATCAGTTGCACGATTCGCCAAAATAAAATCTGCTGTAGCACGATCATAATAAATATCAAAAAGTACCGCTCTTAAGCCCACCAAATCAGAAGTTTCGATAACGAGGTTTTCAATCGTTTTAATGGCACCAGCAGCTTGACGTTTTTCTGCACTACCCCATAAAGAGTCGAAGGGCACTCCTTCTCCGCCTTCTGATATTGCAACGATAATATCTCCTGTTTTTGGGTCGAGAGTAAACATACGCTCCAAATAACGAAAAGCTGTTAAATCTTTAGCTTCAGTATCTTTTGCATACTGAGGGTATAATTTAGATAACGTTTGTTCGATAGTCGTATGTGTTGTAGAAAATTGAGGTAAACCCGACCAACAGCGTTCACCGTCAATAAACTCCTGGTAACAACTCTGCTTTAGATTATTCTCATCAAATAAATAGTTTTCATTTTTATAATCTGAAGCATTAGC
>NZ_MCYD01000529.1:3642-16267 GCF_002876325.1 Vibrio sp. 10N.261.52.A1 | reverse complement strand
GTATTTTATTAACTAGATAACTTGAGGAAGATGAAGTTCGAGGAGAACAAAGTCAAAATAAATAAAATATTTTGTTGTTCATTTTTGCGCTTTTGTTCAGGAGGGGATGGTAAGGGAAAGAATGATATCAAACTTATTTTATATTGAGTTTCTATTTTGTGCGCTTATTAAACATTAACGTAAAAATCAACAATGATATTTATTCGTAGGGTGGGAACTTTATGTTTTTATCTTGTGTGTCTATTCGGAAGTGGACATTAAGTCTACGTTTAATGTTAGGAATAAATGCATGAAGAAAATCATTGGCTTAATATTACTGGCTTCACTTACTGCATGTGGCGGCGGAGGTAATACTTCGAACAACAACAGCGCGGCTTCTAAAACGTCTTCAGAGCGTTCAGCCCTTAAGCTGAGTGCCAGTCATTTAAAAAAACTGAGCACTGTAGAGTTTTCGTCTGGAAGCATTACTGGCTTTGAAGCACCAAGCAACTCCAATTAAAAACTAGAAGGAATATTAAGTTATGTCAAAGATACTATTACCTCTAGTTATTGGGGTTTCATCAATAGCAACATCGGTCTACGCTAACGAAGATAATAACCTGCAGGGATACTATAAATCTAAAGCTGCCATTAAATTCGCTGTAGATAAAATTCAACAAAATAAAGTTGAATTCATGAACCTAGATGAAGCAATTTCTTCTCTTACTGCCAATTATTCTCCTCAAACTCTAAGCTCAATTGATGATATTGCTAATTCTAAATCAGCACACAGTGATATCTTTTTAGCAAAGTCAAAAGAGTTCAACTTAAACAACCAAGTTTGTGTGATCACTAAAGATGGCGCTACGATTGCTTTTGAAGTTGAAGACGGCGCAGCGAATTGTGCTTTTGACGTGAATAAAGTAGACAAAGCAATGGCAAAGACGACAAGTGGTCTTGTTTTCTTTACTCGCTATGGATCTGCTGACGAGACCCAATACTCTATCGATAAAATCAGCCTAAATGGGCAAGAAATATCAAATACCTTCCTATTTAAATTCAAAGGTAAGTTGGTAGGTGATCTTGCGAAAGTGAAGAAAGCGCCTTCCGGTGAGTTCACCATTGAGCATTACATGGATTACGGGTCGGAAGATGGTCAGAAAATTGGCTACCGAGCGTACCAGTGGGCTGACAACTTTGCTGATGGCCAAGATGCTATCGTCAATTCTTTTGCGTACCTATACGGTTCTAACGTTAGTTTAGAAAATACTAAGACACCGTACTTCTGGGCGATAAAAGATACAGTATCTCCTTCTAAAGGTAACTCTGATTTCTATTTTGCTTCGACGGTTAGTCGTATGGCTCGCTCAACAGACAACAAGATCACGCAAAAAGATAAGTATTCAAAACAGTCTCCGTCAGACTTGATTGCTTATAACTTTAATAATGCGAATAAACTGGTTGGCCTTAGCCCTGATGCTTGTACGATCAAACAAATCGCTGATGGCGAGAAAACGCTGACTTGGTACAAAGGTTTCAACCGAGATGAGAATTGTACTGCAACTGCAGCCGACCTTGCGGGACGCGAGAAAGTGACGTCTGCAACGCTTACTAATGATGGTAGTAAGAAAATCTCAGCAACTAGCCTAAATGCAAGTGCACTTGAGACGCTTAAAGCTGTGGATCTAGAGTCTTCAACAGCATCTGATTTAACGGATAGCGACTTCGCTGCAATGAAAGCGAAATACGACGGTGCAGTGAAGAAATACAGCAACTTCAATAGCATTCAGTTCTGGAAGTAAGCCTCTTACCTCCATCCTGATGTAAAAATGGGCAGTCTATCTGCCCATTTTTTGTACCTGTCGTACAGTGGTCTCGCAGTAACTTTTTAGGACATGGACAGGGCAAAAGACAGTAATATCGGCAGCGTTACCACGCTTAAGAAGTTGCCGAACAGCACCATAGAGGCGACCTTAGGTGGCTCTACGTTGAACCTTTCTGCAAACAGGTAATTCATCACAGCAGGTGGCAGCATGGTGAACAGTACCATCATCTGCAAGTGTAGAGTGGGTAGAGGAATGAAGAAGTAGATGATCGTAAAAGCGATCGCCCCAGTGAACAGAGATTGCGCTGTACATAACAAGCCGACTTTCAGACCGCTCAGCCTCAAGTTGACCATTTGTGAGCCTAGTGACAACAGCATGATAGGAACAGCAGCTTGCCCAAGCAGCGATGTGGCTTCGTAGATAGGATTCCACACTGCAATGCCGGATAAATTGAGTGTCATTGCTAATAAAGCAGCCAAGAATATCGGCATCTTGAAGATCTGTTTGATCGGGTTACCTTCGCTTAATAACGCTAAGCCTACACTGATATGAACACACGCTGATACCACAAACAGCAGTACTGCTGGAGCTAATGCACTTTCGCCAAAGGTATAAGTGAACAGAGGAATCGCAAGGTTGCCGCTATTGCGAAACATGTGTGGCGGAGCCCAAGCTTTGAAGTTGAGCTTAAAGATCTTACAGATCGGAATCATCAGCAGTGCGGGCACTAACACCGCAACCAAAGAGGCAGAAATCAGCGGCAGTTGTTCGGTGTCGAGTGGCATGGTGGTCAGCGATGCAAACACCAAAGCAGGAATACAGACATCCATGTTAATGCGATTGATTGGCTTGAAATCGGACTTAAGCCAACGACCGACTGCAAAGCCAGCACTGGCGAGTGCAAAAACGGGAAACAGAATGCTAACGACCTGTTCGAACATAGAATTCCTTTCTAAGCGTGTGTAGTTTTAAGCGGACAATAGTTTTAAACGGACAATATTTGGTCTACCACCGTCTAACGTACCAACATAACTTGGCTGCGTCATGGGTGTTGAGCACACCACAAGTAATAATTTGTATTTCTTTGAATGAAGCACAAAAAAGACCAGTGGCATTAGCAACTGGTCTTTTAAGGCTAGGCGAATCTGGACGGGTTCTTTAACAACAAAGGTTACCTAACAACAGTGAGTTATTCGCTAACTCACAAGCTTTTTGTAATCTTTGAAATTGACGTCGTAGGCTTTCTCACCGTAGATGTAAGTCTCGCTGACGGTTCTGTCGTCCCCTAAGCTCATCAGTACAAAGAGTTTTTCTTCAAGCTTAGTCGCTTGTTCCATTCTAAAGCGCATCAGTTGTGTCGCGTGGAGATCTAACACGACGAAATCGGCTTCTTTGCCTACTTCTAGGTTACCGATTTTATCTTCTAAATGCAGAGAACGTGCGCCACCTAAAGTTGCCAAAAACAGCGATTTAGCAGGGTGAAGTTTCTCTTGTTGAAGCTGCATGATTTTGTACGCTTCGCTCATGGTTTGCAGAATCGAGAAGCTGGTACCAGCGCCAACGTCTGTCCCCATTCCAACACGAATACCGTGCTCTTCCATTTTTGGTAGCTTGAATAAGCCAGAACCTAAAAACAGGTTGGAAGTAGGGCAGAAGGCGATTGCAGAATCGGTATCCGCTAGGCGCTTGCATTCGCATTCTGATAGGTGAATACCGTGTGCAAATACTGAACGCTTATGCAGCAAGCCATAGTGGTCATACACATCTAAGTAGCTGTCGCGTTCTGGGAACAACTCTAGAACCCAATCGATCTCTTTCTTGTTTTCAGAAAGGTGAGTGTGCATGTAAACGTCTGGATACTCTTCGAGTAATTTCCCAACCGTCGCCAACTGTTCTGGCGTACTGGTTGGTGCAAAACGTGGTGTTACTGCGTAGTGTAAGCGACCTCGGTTATGCCATTTCTCAATGAGTTCTTTTGAATCTTCATAGCCAGATTCTGGAGTATCGGTGAGGTAATCGGGCGCAT
This sequence comes from Vibrio sp. 10N.261.52.A1, assembly GCF_002876325.1. Taxonomy (NCBI): domain Bacteria; kingdom Pseudomonadati; phylum Pseudomonadota; class Gammaproteobacteria; order Vibrionales; family Vibrionaceae; genus Vibrio; species Vibrio sp. 10N.261.52.A1. Next base: position 12,436 of record NZ_MCYD01000529.1, on the reverse strand, counting down.
TGCGATCCATTAAAACCTTACCTGCGATCATACGTAGGTTACGTTTCTCAGCTTCTTCAAAGAACACGTTGACTGACTCTTTGTGTACGGTGCCGAACACGAGTGCCGTCGTAGTACCGTTGCTCGCCAGTTCGTCTAGAAATAGCTTCGCCACTTTGTGCGCGTAGACTGGGTTTTTGAAACGTTTTTCTTCTGGGAAGGTGTAGTTCTCTAACCAATCAAGTAGCTGTTCACCGTAAGACGCTATCATCCCCGTTTGAGGGTAGTGGATGTGCGTATCAATAAAACCAGAGGTGATCAGTTTGTCTTTGTATTCTTTTACTTCGAGTGTTTTAGGCTGACGTGCCAATACGTCATCGGCATGGCCTAAGTCGACGATGTGGCCATTCTCAACTACTAAAACACCGTCTTCAAAATAGTCATAAGACTCATCGATACCGACGTCTTTTGGGTCGGCTACGCTGTGTAAAATACTGGCGCGATAAGCTTTGCGTTGCGTTGTCATGTTTACTTCCTTTTAATGACTTCAGTAACGTTATGGCTACCGAAGCTTTGCGACTTGTATTAGGCGATCTTCTCTTCCAAAGGAGGCTCACCTACATCGCTTGATTGACTGTGTTGATCGGTCAAATCCTGATTTTGATATTGTTTGGTTGGGCGCTTTTGTTCAAGTGCTTGGCCCTGATAGTGTGCGATCAGTTCACCCGCAACCGATACCGCAATTTCAGCGGGATGTTTGCCATTCACAGCACTAATGCCTATTGGGCATATCATAGTTTCAATTTGCTCTTGGCTGTAACCACGTTGCTCTAAGCGGAAGTCAAACTTCTTACGCTTGGTCAGCGAGCCGATCATGCCGAAGTAACGGCTGTCTTCACGGTCGATAATGGCCTTAGTTAAATCGAAATCAAGCTGGTGGTTGTGGGTCATTACTAGGTAGTAGCTGTTCGGTGGCATGTGTTTAACTTCGCCAACCGGATCGTCTGTGACTAGCTTTTTGACACCGTGAGGAAGCGTGTCCGGGAACACTTCTTCACGTTCATCAATCCAGGTCACACGGAAGGGTAGAGTCGCAACAATGTGCAGCAGCGCTTTTGCCACATGGCCAGCGCCAAACAGGACGAGGTGGTTCTGTTGAGTGCCAATCGGTTCAAAGCTTAATGTTGCCATTCCGCCACAACATTGGCCTAAACGAGCCCCTAGGTTAAAGCGTTCCACTTTGAGCGATTTTTCACTGGCAATCAGCATTTCACGCGCCATTTTAGTGGCCACATGTTCAAGGTGACCACCACCAATCGTAGCGATGATTCGGTCACGAGTGACAAGCATCTTGGTACCCGCATCACGTGGCACTGAGCCTCTGTCTTCAAGCACTGTCACCATGACACATGGTTCGTAGTTCTCTTCCAGTTTTGCCAGTTCGTGAATCCAATTATCCTTAAACATATGTCCTCCTAAATCCCTTCTGTGCTTCCTAAGCTCTATATCAGTCTTATTAAGCCGTTTCTGATTGAGCATCGACCGAAGTCGGGGCTGTTTCAGAGACTTCCTGAATCGCCATCAAAATACGCTCTGGCGTTGCTGGTGTGTTGAGCTTAGGAATCGCTCCATCAACGGCCACGTAGCTAATCGCATCTTTCAATGCACTCCATACCGACATACCCAACATGAAAGGTGGCTCACCCACGGCTTTCGAGTTGAATACTGTGTCTTCTGGGTTGCTGCGGTTTTCCAAAAGGTGCGTTCTGAAATCAATTGGCATATCAGCAATCGCAGGGATTTTGTAGCTTGCTGGGCCATTGGTCATTAAGCGACCTTGTTGGTTCCATACTAGCTCTTCTGTCGTCAACCAGCCGACACCTTGCACAAAGCCGCCTTCGACTTGGCCGATGTCAATCGCAGGGTTCAGTGAAGCGCCCACGTCATGCAGAATATCAACACGCAGAATCTTGTTCTCGCCAGTGAGAGTATCGATGATGACCTCCGAACAAGAAGCACCGTAGGCGTAGTAGTAGAACGGACGACCGCGCGCTTTCTCGTGATCGTAATAGATCTTCGGAGTGCGGTAGAAGCCAGTGCTCGATAGCGAGATTTGGTTAAACCAAGCCAGTTCAACAAATGAGTTGAAGGTCATGATTTCATCGCGGATTTGCACCATGCCGTTCTTGAACACTACCTCTTCTGGAGACACTTTGAAGTGTGCAGAAGCGAAGTCGATCAGGCGCTGCTTAATGGCTATTGCTGCGTTTTGCGCGGCCTTACCGTTGAGGTCGGCGCCCGATGAGGCTGCGGTTGGTGATGTGTTCGGAACTTTGTCTGTGTTTGTAGCGGTGATCTGTATACGTTCGACATCGACTTGGAACTCCTGTGCAACTATTTGTGCCACTTTGATGTTCAAGCCTTGCCCCATTTCCGTACCACCGTGATTCAAATGAATACTGCCATCGGTGTAGATATGGATAAGCGCACCTGCTTGGTTCAAGAAAGTCGCAGTAAACGAGATGCCGAATTTCACAGGTGTGATAGCAAGACCTTTCTTCAAGATAGGGCTCTGCTTGTTGAACTCAGCAATTTCTTTACGACGTGCGTGATAGTCACTGCTGCGTTCAAGCTGTTCGGTTATCTCAGGTAAAAAGTTGTCTTCAACGGTTTGGTAGTAATGGGTCACGTTACGGCCTTCTTCACCGTAGTAGTTCGCCTTACGTACTTCCAAAGGATCTTTTTTCAGGTAACGCGCAATCTCATCCATGATGTGTTCGATGGTCATCATGCCTTGTGGACCACCAAAGCCACGATACGCAGTGTTCGATGCTGTGTTGGTTTTGCATCGATGACCAACCACGGTTGCATCGCCTAGGTAGTAAGCGTTGTCTGAGTGGAACATCGCACGGTCGACGATAGAGCTTGATAAGTCTGGCGAGTAACCACAGTTACCTGCAACGGTAATGTCAGCACCTTGAATCACACCATTATCGTCAAAACCGACGGTGTATTGGTTGTAAAACGGGTGTCGTTTACCGGTTTGTTGCATGTCTTCGTTACGCAGTAGGCGCATTTTGGTCGGTCGGCCTGTCAGGTGGGCAATCACCGCTGCCATACAGGCAGGAGAGGCTGCTTGAGTTTCTTTGCCACCGAAACCACCACCCATACGACGCATATCGATCACGACTTTGTGCATCGGTACGCCAATCACTTCCGCGACCAGTTTTTGTACTTCGGTCGGGTTTTGTGTAGAGGTGTAGACGATCATGCCGCCATCTTCGGTTGGCATTACGCTACTGATTTGAGTTTCTAGGTAGAAGTGCTCTTGGCCGCCGATCTCTAGGTCACCAGAGATCACGTGTTTCGCTTTTGCCAGTGCGGCTTTTGAGTCACCACGCTGTTGAATGTGGCTTTCAGTTACGAAGTGCTCTTTCTCTAGCGCTTCTTTGACATCAAGAATGGCAGGTAGCTCTTCGTATTCAATAATCGCTGCGTGTGCGGCTTTGCGTGCCGTTTCTAGATCGTTCGCTGCTACAGCAATCACGGGTTGGCCGTAATATTCTACTTTGCCGTCAGCAAGCAGTGGGTCACCCGGTAGGATTGCACCGATATCCAGTTCACCCGGAACGTCTTTGGCTTGGATAGCAATGGCTACACCATCAAATTCGTAACACGGTGAAACGTCGATCTTAGTGATCTTCGCATGCGCTTGAGTACTCAGGCGTGCGTACACGTGCAGCTGATTGGGAAACTCTAGTCGGTCATCAATGTATACCGCTTCGCCCGTTACTTGTTTGGCTGCACTGTCGTGTTTAACGCTCTTACCCACGCCAGTTTTTAGGTCTTGTTTTGCAATGGTAACCATCTCTTCGTGGGTCATCGCATGCTTGTTTGAATTAGACATAAGACGTTACCCTTGTTTCGATTTGGTTGTTTTTATTCTGTTGTTCAATGAAGTAGCGACGCAACATGTTTGCCGCCGACAATGAACGGTATTCTTGGCTTGCACGGAAATCAGATAGCGGTTCAAAGTCGCTATACAGTTCTTGCATCGCTAACTTAATATTAGCGTCTGTCCATGGTTTGCCTAATAACGTATTTTCACAACGGGTTGCGCGCTTAGGCGTTGCAGCCATACCACCAAAGGCGATACGAGCGTGTGTTACCTTGCCTTCTTCGACTTGAATATCGAACGCACCACATACTGCAGAGATGTCATCGTCTAAACGTTTAGACAGTTTGTAAGCACGGAAGCTGTCGTTGGTTGGTTTAGGGATGATGATTTGTTCAATGAACTCACTCTCTTTCTGCGCCGTCACCTTGTAGCTGATGAAGTAATCTTCGATCGGCATGGTGCGTGACTCGTCGCCGCAACGAAGTTTGATCTTCGCGTTCAGGGCAATCAGCAGAGGAGGCGTATCACCGATAGGCGAGGCATTCGCCACGTTACCGCCGATGGTGCCTTGGTTACGTACTTGCAGCGAAGCAAAGCGGTGTAACAGTTCACCAAAATCTGGGTAGTGTTTTTTCAGTAGTGAGTAAGAGTCACTGATTGGAAGGTTGGCACCAATGATTAAGTCGGTGTCGGTTTCTTCACATACCTTCATGTCTTCAACAAGGTTTACGCTGATCAGTGTTTCAATTTCACGATGGAATTGCGTCACTTCCAGTGCTAAATCCGTGCCGCCAGCAACCAGCTTAGCGTTCGGGTGGGCTTGGAAAAGCTTGGCCAACTCATCAGTGCTTTTCGGGGAAAAAGCGGTGAGGTGACCAAGGCGTAGGTTGGCTTCGGTGTCTTGAATATCTTCTAGCTTCTTGATGGTGTTGCGTTCAAGTTCAGCAAATTGGTCGATCAAAGGTTGGTCTGTTGAAAGCGACATCGCGGCATCAACAATAGGTCGGTAGCCTGTACAGCGACATAGGTTACCCGCCAGTGATTCCATGACATCTTCTTTGCTCGCATCGGGTTTGTTCTTGCCTAGTGCAAACATTGACATGATAAAGCCCGGCGTGCAGTAACCACATTGTGAACCGTGAAAATCAACCACAGCTTTCTGTACAGGGTGCAGTGACTTGTCTCGGTTTTGTAGATCTTCTACTGTGATCAGCTGTTTTCCGTGTAGCGCTGAAACGAACGTAAGGCAAGAGTTCACCGAGCGGTATTGGAGCTGTCCATCCACCACTTCACCTAAAACGACGGTACATGCGCCACAGTCACCCGACCCACAACCTTCTTTGGTACCGGTTTTATTAACCTTGGTACGAAGGTAATTGAGCACTGTCATATTCGGCGACAGATTGTCTTCACGTCTTATTTCCTGATTGAGCAAAAAAGTAATCAAGAGACCTCCTTGTAAATCGACATTGTTCCATGTGTATTCTTTTTGACTTCTAGGTCAATAATTATCCATCCTGACCCTGTGGTCAACTATTTATTTACAAAAATGCAACAACATTGCGCATTGTTGGATTGTGTACAATTTGTTTTCGTCTGTAGTTGTTTGTTTTATTTGGCTTTAAATTGGAAGTACTGAGTTTTGTGGTGTGAATGAATTAATAGCGATGTATACAAAATAAAGACAAGGTTTTTGGCATTGATGGATCAAATACTGTAGAAGCTAAGAGCGCTATTTAGGGCAGAATAGAGAGTGTTTGAGGTGAAATGAGTCGATCTTCGCGTCTGTGATTATGGGAAAGGCATAAAAAAGAGAAGTAAACACAGAGGATTACTTCTCTCCCGTCTTGTTAACAAAAAGTTATTAACAGAAAGTTGTTAGAGCTGGATTGGAATAGTTAGCTCGTTATGATTTGTTCTTAAGTAAATCTGAGAACACAACATGCAGGTCGCTCGATGCGGTGCTGCTGTCTAGGTTGAGCTTGGAACGAATGTGGCTCAAATGCTCTTTCATCAATTCGACGGCTTGTTCTTCATCACCAGACTCAATGGCATCAAGTAATCCTTCATGCTCATCCAAAGAACAGTTCGAGTGATTACCTGTCTCGTATTGAGCGATAAGCAGTGAGGTTTGTGATACTAGGCTGCGTTGGAAAGCGAGCAGGGGTGCATTTTCTGCCATTTCTGCCAGTTTGATGTGGAACTCACCAGACAAACGTAATCCAGAGCCGTAATCACCTTGGTCAAAGGCACAGTTCTCTTTCGCGACCAATTTTCTACACTCTTCGATCTGAGCTTTGGTGGCGTTTTTTACGGCAAGCTCTGTGATAGCAAGCTCCATCACTTCACGCGCTTTAAATATTTGTTTGGCTTCGTCTACCGTTGGCGCGGCAATCATGGCGCCTCGGTTCGGACGGATAACCACAACTTGCTCTAAAGATAGACGCAGCAAGGCACGGCGAATGATTGTGCGGCTAACTCCGAAGATTTCTGCTAGTGCTTCTTCGCTTAATTTTGTGGCTGGCGGCAGCCTTTGTTCTAATATTGCGTCGAAGATATGGCAGTAAACAACATCGTCTTGAGTCTGGCCTGTTACTTTTGTTTTTACACCTTTGGAGACAGAGTTTTTGAGAGCTGTCATAGAGATAAGGGCCCTTGTTTAGTCGAGTCGAGTTGGTCGAGAATAATTCATGAGTATTAATCTATATTGTATACATTTATCTATACAATGCCACCGGATGAAAGTGCGAGGTACGCTTATTTGTTAATGACTTATAACATTTAGTTTGCAGGGAACTGTGCCAAATATTCCGTTTTAAGCCACGCTCTCGATTGTTAAACGCGGTTATCACCACAGCTGTAAGCAACGATCTGGCTGATTTCGCTCAGGCTACGACCTGATTGCTGCTGCCACTCGTTAAAAGCTTTACTTGCCGCAACTTGTGCTCGCTTGGTGTTACGTCCGCTGTCGATCACATCCGTACTTCGCAGGTGCGCTTCAACGTCAGAAGACAGAATGAAGGTGTCTTTCCCCATTTGACGTAGGGTGTAGGCGCCTGTATTTCCGCCCAATCGCTTGCCGTGTTTTTTCAGGTAATCCCACAATTCTGTAATTTGTTCTGAAGGCCAGTCGGCAACCATTTGTGAGAATGAATCCGCTTCACGCTTGGCATTGCGGATCATCATGGCATTAGCTGGAATCGTCATGACTTTGGTGAGGTGACGAATAATACGCGGGTCTTGCGCTTTCTGCTCCCACATTTCATTTGGCAGCATTAGCATTTTTTCGATGTCGAATCCAAAGAACACTTCTTCAAATTGCGGCCATTTCTTTCTCACTACATTCCAAGAAATACCGCATTGGAACACCTTTTCAGTAAAAGCGGCTAACCAGCGGTCGTCGGTGATTTGTGATAGCTGGGCTTGTGATAGAGGTGCTCGAACAATCTTTTCGAGTTCGGCTGCTCCACCTTTACGATGGGCCGCACGTTGATAAATGGTGTCGAATTTTTCTTGGGTCATTGAAGGTTCCAAATTAATGCGATTTTTTAAGATATGGGGTCGAATCTGGCAATTAAAACGATTCTGTTAACTAAAGTAAGTCGGTTAATTAAAACGAACGAGCCGACTAAAACACGCTAGCTGAGCTTTAATTCCATTTGATACAGAGGCCAGGTGTTGCCATTGAACTCTTTGAACTTGGGTTCTTTGTCGACCACTTGAAAGCCTGCTTTGTCGTAGCAACGTTTTGCTCCGATATTCTGCTGAAAGACCGCTAAGCTGATGGTGGTGACATCAGGGATTTGTTTCGCAGCGTTTAATGCACTTTCTATCATGGACTGCCCAAACCCTTTACCACGCTGACTTGGGTGAATGGCCACTCGGCAGAATCGGAGTTCACTGTCTGACATACGTTGAAACTCCATAAACCCGATCAGTTCAGTGTGATTGCCGTTCGAACTCAGTTCAGAGAGAGCACTAGATTCAGAGAAGGTATAGAGCTCGACATGGGGCTCTTGAGAACGTTCGATGATGGAAGAGGCCTCTAACGGCCAACCAAAGGTTCGCCCTCCCCACAGTACGTAGTCTTCGAGGGATGTAAACCAAGTGACGATCTCGTCGGCGTCGGATGCCTTAAAGCGATTTATTTCCATATCCTTCTTTCCTTGTCGTGTGTCTCTTTTTCTAAGCCACTAAACTTCTGTGCCCAACTGTTCAAGAAAGCCGCGCATGTAGTCAGTGCGCTTGTTAGCTTCTAACTTGGCGGATTCGGTAATCATGGTTTCAGCGAGCTTAAATAGCTTCACGTAGAAGTGGTCGACGCTGTAATGCTTGTCATCCAAGTCACGATGTTCAGCGAACGGGTCTTCGTGGTTATACAGTTCAGCGTTAAAGCTCTGACCCACGTACAAACATCGAGCGATACCAATTGCACCGAGAGAATCAAGGCGATCCGCATCCTGGACGATTTGCGCTTCTAGGGTTTCCGGTGTGATGTTGGCGCTGTAGCTGTGGGTGACAATGGCATGATGGATCTCATCAAGATAGGATGTGGGGTAGTCGATAGACTTAAGGAAAGCGATCGCCTTGTCTGCAGCCATTTTCGAGCTTTGGGCTCTGTCTGGGTGGTTCTTAGGAAAGGTGAAACAATCATGAAGATAAGCCGCTGGTAAAACGACTTCAAGCTTAGCTTGTTCTTGATCACACAATGCCTTTGCAGTTTTGACGACACGTTTAATGTGGCTGATGTCGTGTGCTGCATCTTGTGTCATTTCTTGCTGTGCAAAATCAAGCAGTTGGTCTTCAAACTTTCCCTTCACGCGTCTCTTTCTCCGTTACTGATGTTGCTTAATACCTAACATTTATTTCAAATCGACTTTAACAGTTTCAAGCGCGCGTTTTTATCTTTTATAAAAG
>NZ_MCYD01000529.1:0-2962 GCF_002876325.1 Vibrio sp. 10N.261.52.A1 | reverse complement strand
CCGACTCTGTGAGTCGGCTTGATAGAGAGTCTTGTCTACGTTGATAAAAGCATTATCAACGGCAGTCAGAGCTTAAGCAGCAGCTTGTTGAAGCTGTGCTAATACATGACGTAGAGAAGGGCTGATGGTGTGCCCAAGCGCTTTTACTTCATCGCATGGTTCGACTAAATCAGGGATCTGGAAGCTGATCATGTTGGCAGCCATCGATGCTCGAATACCGTTGTTTGAATCTTCAAACGCAAGACAAGTTTCAGGTGCAACGCCCAAGCGCTCAGCGGCCAGCAAGTAGATCTCTGGATGAGGCTTACCGTTAGTCACTTCGCAGCCTGTGCTTAGTGAAGTGAAGTAAGAATCTAGGCCTGCTAACTCAAGCTTTTTCTTCGCGATATCAAGCTGTGTTGAGGTTGCCACCGCGATTGGAATGTCATTCGACTTTAGCCATTCCAGCAGTTCTATCACGCCATTTTTGACCGGAATCGCTTGGTTCTTAACAATCGCGCTATAGCGAGTACGCCATTCATTATTTAGAGCCGGATAATCAAGATCTTCGCCATAACCATTTCTAAAGATCTGTTCGATAGTTTTTGCGTTACAGCCGATGATGCCTAAGTAAACGTCCTTTAAAAATGGGACACCTTGCGCGTGACATGCTTCTTCAAAAATCTGCATACACAGGCGCTCAGTATCAAGGAGTAGGCCATCCATATCAAAAATAGCTGCTTGGAATTTCATATCCGTGGTTCTTTATGTGTTGTGGTCATGAGGGCGAGTATTTTGACATAGCCACTAGGTATAGGCGAGTCAAAGCTTTGTGAAAAAACGAGAAGGTTTATTGTAAGCAGTACTCAGCTGTTGGTTTTTACGCGATGAAGGTGATATGCATCTTGTTGTTTTAATAGCCAAAAGATCTTATAGGTTAATTCTATAGATTTCGATGTTCTAACAGAAACAATGAACATCAGAGTGCATAACAATCTAGCGGCTGTGCTCGAATGAAAAATTACATTCTTGATACTTATTGGCCTGTTATCGTGACCATAATCTTATAAAAAACAATCCATTAAAACGCTCAATGATTGTGTGATCTACCAATAAGTAACGCATTGAACATAAAGACAAAATAACCCTAGTCCACATTTTTAGCAGGGTTGCTTATGTTGTATTTTGAGTTTCTATTTTTGCTTATTGTCCTCTATATCGGTTCTCGTTATGGCGGTATTGGTTTAGGGGTTGTCTCGGGCATTGGTTTGGTGATTGAGGTCTTTATCTTCAAGATGCCACCAACGTCGCCACCGGTCACTGTAATGCTGATTATTCTCGCGGTCGTGACTTGTGCGTCGATCCTCGAAGCGGCAGGTGGCCTGAAGTACATGTTACAAGTCGCGGAAAGGGTACTGAGAAAGAACCCGAAACGCGTCACCATGATAGCCCCATTTGTTACCTATTCGATGACGTTCCTGTTGGGCACTGGCCACGCGGTTTATTCAATCATGCCTATCATTGGTGATGTGGCATTGAAGAATGGGATTCGTCCTGAGCGCCCGATGGCGGCAGCTTCTGTTGCATCTCAACTAGCGATTACAGCATCGCCAATCTCGGCAGCCGTCGTTTATTACTTAGCGCAGCTATCGGATATTCAACACTCTATTACTTTGCTTTCGATTCTATTGGTGACGGTGCCTGCAACCTTGTTCGGTACGTTGTTACTTTCTCTGTACAGCTTGAAACGCGGTAAAGAACTGAACGACGATCCTGAGTACCAAGAGCGTTTGAAAGATCCTGAGTGGAAAAAGCGTATTGAGAGCACTACAGCAACATCATTAGATGAAGTGCTACCTAGTTCAGCTCGTAATGCGGTATTAATTTTCCTACTTTCTATTGTCGTGATCGTTATTGTGGCGATGGTGCCTGAGATTAGAACCATTGTAGACGGCGACAAGCCAATCAAGATGTCGGTCATCATCCAAATGATGATGCTCTGCTTCGGCGGTATCATTTTGCTGGCAACCAAAACTGACCCGCGTGATGTGCCAAATGGTGTGGTATTTAAATCGGGTATGGTGGCAGCAATTGCTATCTTCGGTATCGCTTGGATGTCGGATACTTACTTCCAATACGCAATGCCTCAGTTCAAATCGGGCATCGTGGAAATGGTGACCAACTATCCATGGACGTTCGCACTAGCGCTATTCATCGTATCGGTTGTGGTGAACTCGCAAGCAGCAACGGCACGTATGATGCTACCGGTTGGCCTTGGTCTAGGTTTAGACCCTGCCTTGCTAATCGGCTTGATGCCAGCGGTGTACGGCTACTTCTTCATCCCGAACTACCCATCAGATATCGCAACAGTGAACTTCGATGTCTCTGGCACTACCAAGATTGGTAAGTGGTACTTCAACCACTCATTCATGTCGGTGGGCTTGATCGGTGTAGTAGGCGCATGTTGTTTAGGCTACGCATTGGCTCAGATTTTTATCGCTTAATGTAATTAGCTAAGTAAGAAACGAAAAACAGCGCCTGAATTGGCGCTGTTTTTGTTTGGGAGATTTGAAGCTCTGGTTTTGTGAGTCGATATTAACGGGCTTCAAAAGCCAAAGACTGAATCGCTTCTTCAATAGTTGGGAAGTGAATTTTCATTAGGCACACTTCGGCTTTTTGGAACTCATGATTGCGAATCAGTTTGGTCACGTTTTCAACCGAATATTGTTCCGGTCGTTTCGCTAGGTTCAGTTGGTTTGAGCTGGATTGAAGTGAATAGCTGTTACCTTCAGAATCAATGAGGTAATCATCTTCGCCCAAGATCATGTCTGAGCATTCTGCTTGAAAGTCACTTTCGGATGCGACGTAAATCAGCTCATCATCGCCGTCGAGTTTTACTAAAGATGGCCAATGGATCATTACAGCCTCTGAATCATATATGTTGAAGTGTATCGACTATAAACAGTTTTGAGCCCTGGATCAT
>NZ_MCYD01000528.1:1359-8839 GCF_002876325.1 Vibrio sp. 10N.261.52.A1 | reverse complement strand
AGTAGAATGTAACCTACGCTTTGAAGCTAACCCTGCAGCAAAAGGCGAGCTAAGCATCAACGAAGGTTTAGCGCAGCAAGTGATCAATGCAGCGAACCAAGTGATGACAATGACAGGTGAAGAGAGCCGTCTGAACCCATTCCAAGTAATGAACTGGCCTGGTGTGATGGAAACGCCTGAGCAAGACATGGATGCGATCAACAAAGACCTGCTAGCAGCGTTCAACGATGCGATTGCAGAGTTCATTGATGCTCGTGCTCGTGAAGGTGAGAACATGAAGGCGCTAATCGTACAGCGCTTAGATGCAATCACTGAAGAAGTGGTAAAAGTACGTGCACGCATGCCTGAAATCCTAGAGTGGCAACGTGAGCGACTGCTTAACAAATTTGAAGAAGCGAAAATTGAGCTTGAAGGTTCTCGCGTTGAGCAAGAGCTTATCTTACTCGCACAGAAGTCAGACGTAGCCGAAGAGCTAGACCGCCTAGACTCTCACGTGAAAGAAGCCAATGCAGTATTGAAGAAAGGCGGCGCATGTGGCCGTAAACTGGACTTCATGATGCAAGAGTTCAACCGTGAATCAAACACGCTAGCCTCTAAGTCTATCAGCACTGATATCACTGCATCAGGCGTAGAGCTGAAAGTTCTTATCGAACAGATGCGTGAGCAAATTCAGAACATTGAATAAGCCAATGCAGAGCTAATACAAGTAAGCCCCTGTATCGAAAGATGCAGGGGCTTTTCTTTATTTTAGTAATAAAGGACCATCAACATTGATGCTCAGGTAAGTCTTTCGTTTTGTAGAGATTGGCAATGTCGTGATTCTTATCGCGATGCTTGGCTTCATCCTCTCTGATACGGAAAAGCACATCTAAGAATGTCGCGCCTTCAGGTAGGCGATAGTAGGTAATCGCGATTTCTGGCGCAGGATGATTAGGCAGAGCCCCCTCTTCAATCTTGGATATGTACTCTGAATAGCTGTTGCATGCTTCCTCCTCAAAGTAGCCGACAATCCTATGCGCTGTTTTAGATGAAACTAGGTAGATAACGCCGTAGATGATGAGAAAGATAAACTGCAGTAACATCACTAAGATACGTTCTATAATGGACGGCTTGGTAACGGTCAGGAAAATCATCAAATGCATCCGTTCATTGTCTGCTTCATCCAATAGCTCTTTGATCCAGCCGCCGTCATCTTTCATACGACGTAGTGCTTTAAGATGGTTAAACACCCCTGCGACCATGCCTGGTACAGCCGCAATGGTTTCCAACAACATCGCACGTTTGGCTAAATGTTTTCCATAAAACAGGTTAAGCGTTTTTTTGAGAAGTCGAGTCACAAGAAGCGCAACCTTTTCGGAGAATATTTCAGGTTTATAATGAGTGCTTTCAAAATGCATAGCGTGTTCCTTATATGAGTCTAATACTAACCAATCAACATTCATGCCAGAAAACAAAGCCTTATATATCAAGGAAAAGAAGAATGAAAGAGTCATTAAGACACCAAAAAAACAAATATAAAGGGGACTCTTTAGTGTCTTTTTGACACCATGAGAATAATAAAAAACCCAGCAACATGGCTGGGCTCTTAAATGACTTATAAGTCGACGGTTTTACTCGTCCGGCTGCTTGGTTCGAAGGTCCACATACGGCCAGTAGTGATGACCAACTCGAATCAGCAAGGTTGCGGCTGCTAAAATAAATGCCGCTAGGGATAACCAAACGATCAGAACCGCATCGAGTTCCTTCATTCCCAGAGTAATGTAACGAGCGATCGCCATCATCGCGATGTAGATTGGATAACGCACAGGGATCTTACCGTTCATCACAAACTGCTGAACCATGGCCAACACTTCGAGATAGATGAACATCAACAGAATATCGGTCAGTTGTACTCTGCGCTCTGTGAAGACGTGCATGAACTCCTCAAGCATCGCAAACAGTGTTGCAAGGGTAATCGCCACCAGCAGCACCGCTTCAAGAATATGGAAAACCTTTAAAAAAGGCTTACTGAAAGATTTGGGTAAATGAGAAGGCATAGTCACTCTTCAAAAATAATTAATCTAATCTCTACAATAGCATGCCTCAATATAAGTCGCTCCTTCTCTATCGGAGAACACCATCAATGACACACCTTTTGTTGAAGCAGATACAAAAATGGCCCCGCATTCACTGCAAAGCCATTTATTCATTCTTTGTCTCAGCTTAACTCGGCCGATTAGCCTTAAAGCAGAATCAGGTAGGTTAGGAACACCACACACAGGCCATAGATTAACGGGTGAACTTCTTTACCCTTACCCGCGACAACCATAGTGAATGCGTAGCTGATAAAGCCCATCGCCATGCCGTTTGCAGGTGAGAAACTTAGTACCGTGAACATAATGGTGAAGAAGGCTGCAATACGTGACTCTTTCTTCTCCCAGTTGATCTGACCAAGGCGACCGACCATGTAGATACCTACTACGACCATCGCTGGTGCAACCATAGCCGCCGAGAAGATAGAGAAGATTGGGTACAGGAATAGCGAGATTAGGAACAAGCCTGCAACCATCACTGCCGCCAAACCTGTCTTCGCACCTTGAGAAGAGGCAATGCCCGACTCAGAGAAAGCCGTAATCGATGTGGTACCAAGAATCGAACCAATCACCGTACCACCCGCATCTGCCACTAGAGCAGATTTCGCATTTGGCACCTTACCGTCTTTATCAATGATACCTGCATCACGGCCAACACCAACAATCGTGCTCAAGCCATCAAAGAAATCGACAATCAGGAAGATAAGTACGATGAACAATAGGTCGAACATTTTCTCAGGAGTAAACGCAGAGAAGTCGAAGATCGCGCCGAAGCTGCCTGCCATGCTCGGTGGCATCGCGACTAGCTGCTCTGGGATTGGCGCATTTGATGTACCCATGAACACGTCAGCTAGGATTGTCAGTGCAATCGCTGATACGAATGAGATAAATGTCGCTAGCTTGATATCACGAACCATACAGCCAAGTGCAATAAAGATACTGATGTAAGCAATGATCACTTGTGGGTCTGAGATATCCCCTAAACCAACCAATACAAACGGATTAGAAACGATGATGCCCGCATTCTTAAGGCCTAAGAAAGCGATGAACAAACCGAGCGATACCGTAATCGCCAACTTTAAGTCCTCAGGGATCGATTCAATCATCGATTTACGAATATTGGTCAGAGAGAACGCAAGGTACAAAATACCAGAAAGGAAGATACCAAATAGCGCTTCATTCCAAAGCACGGCAACAGAACCACTCAATAACAGGCCTTTGAAAAAGCCATTCATGCTCATGCCCGGTGCTAGCATCACAGGGTAATTACCCCAGATGCCCATAATTAACGTCGAGATAGCCGCAGCCAAAGCCGTTGCAGTAAATACCGCACCTTTATCCATACCCGGGATACCACCCAAAATCGCTGGGTTAACCGCCAGAATGTAGCTCATTGCCAAGAAAGTAATGAAACCTGCATACAGCTCAGTGCCGATCGTGGTCTTTCTTTCAGTGATTTTAAACATTGAATCAAGCGAACCAGAGGTGTTCTTGGCTTTCAGGGTGGAATCGGTACTCACAACAAAACCTTTGCAATAAATTAAGAATTTGGGGATTCAAATGCTGTGAGAATAGAGAGGTCTCTACACTAAAAACTGTAGTCACCAAGATAGGCTCGGTAGTAGAAACATTTGATCCATTTCATCAAACATATACAGCATTTAATCGTTTGCGCGGATTGTAAGGATTGAGATTAAAACTTCAACAAATTTTGTCGAGATCACATAAAAAAGTGCAGTTGATGAGTGATTACATTTCTAGAACGATCTTTGAGAGGATCATTCGCTAATAAATAACGATCAAGCCAGTTGTTCTCAATCATCTAAATATGCTACTCTTCGCCTCCATTTTTCTGACCTAATTTTCACCAGTTGCCGCTATAAACGCGCAATTACCGGAACGTAATTAAGGTCAGTGCTATCTTTTATAGTGTCGGTTTATCGCCTTCACTCAATCCAACCAACAGTGGAAATATACAGATGGGCAAAGGTACTCTTTACATCGTATCTGCACCTAGTGGCGCAGGTAAGTCGAGCTTGATCTCAGCAATGCTAGAAACCAATCCAACCTACGCAATGAAGGTATCTGTTTCACACACCACTCGCGGTATGCGCCCTGGTGAAGAAAATGGTGTTCACTACCACTTCGTAGAGAAGCATCACTTCGAAGACCTCATCAAGAAGAATGAATTCCTAGAGTACGCTGAAGTATTCGGCAACTACTACGGTACTTCACGCGTTTGGATTGAAGAAAACCTAGACCGCGGTATCGATGTATTCCTAGATATCGACTGGCAAGGTGCTCGTCAAATCCGTGAACAGATGCCTCAAGCGAAGAGTGTATTCATTCTTCCACCATCAAATGGTGAGTTAGAGCGTCGTCTAAACGTTCGTGGTCAAGACAGCGAAGAAGTTATTGCGAAACGCATGAACGAAGCGAAGTCAGAAATCTCTCATTATAATGAGTATGACTACGTGATCGTGAATGATGACTTTGATGCAGCCCTAATGGACTTCAGAGCTATCATTCGTGCGGAACGCTTAAAAGAAGATAAGCAAGCAGCAAAATACAGCGGCATGCTTACTGCTCTACTGGCGGAATAAGCTAGCAAGGCTAGATTTTCCATTGAGATATGTATACGGTGATCTAGAAAGTCTCTAGTTAAACTTGTATACTTTCTCGTCATCAAAAATTTATTAGTTAATTACTATTTGGAGTCCTCATGGCACGCGTAACTGTTCAAGACGCTGTTGAAAAAGTTGGCAACCGTTTCGACCTAGTTCTTATTGCGGCTCGCCGCGCACGTCAAATGCAAACTGGCGGTAAAGATTCACTAGTGCCTGAAGAAAACGATAAGCCAACGGTTATCGCTCTTCGCGAAATCGAAGAAGGTCTTATCACTAAAGACGTACTAGATGCTCGTGAACGTCAAGAGCAACAAGAGCAAGAAGCGGCTGAACTTGCAGCAGTAAGCAGCATCGCTCACACTCGATAAGAACGTCATTCGAACTAATTAACCTTCCGGGCCTTTAATTTGTATCTATTCGATAGCCTCAAAGACGTTGCCCAAGAATACCTAACAGAGCCTCAAATTGAGGCTCTGCGTCAATCTTATGTGGTAGCGAGAGACGCCCATGAAGGGCAAACCCGCTCAAGCGGTGAACCATACATTATCCACCCTGTAGCTGTTTCAAGAATCCTGGCAGAAATGCGTCTGGATATCGAAACCCTACAAGCTGCTCTACTTCATGACGTGATTGAAGACTGTGATGTCACGAAAGAAGATCTAGAGGAAAAATTTGGCAATACCGTTGCTGAATTGGTAGATGGTGTATCTAAGCTGGATAAGCTTAAATTTCGTGATCGCAAAGAAGCGCAAGCAGAGAACTTCCGTAAGATGGTTCTCGCCATGGTGCAAGACATCCGCGTTATCTTGATCAAATTAGCTGACCGTACTCACAACATGCGTACGCTTGGGGCACTTCGCCCTGACAAAAAGCGCCGTATTGCTCGTGAAACCCTAGAAATCTATTCTCCACTAGCTCACCGTCTTGGTATTCATAACATCAAGACCGAACTAGAAGAGCTGGGCTTCGAAGCCCTCTACCCTAATCGTTATCGCGTACTGAAAAACGTAGTGAAAGCTGCGCGTGGTAACCGTAAGGAGATGATTCAACGTATCCATAGCGAAATTGAAGGCCGCCTTGAAGAAGTTGGCTTACCTGCTCGCGTACTTGGTCGTGAAAAAAACCTGTTCTCCATCTATAACAAGATGAAAACTAAAGAGCAGCGTTTCCACACCATTATGGACATCTACGCTTTCCGTGTAGTGGTTGATACCCCAGATACTTGTTATCGCGTACTTGGTCA
Source organism: Vibrio sp. 10N.261.52.A1 (assembly GCF_002876325.1). NCBI lineage: Bacteria > Pseudomonadati > Pseudomonadota > Gammaproteobacteria > Vibrionales > Vibrionaceae > Vibrio > Vibrio sp. 10N.261.52.A1. Next base: position 2,897 of record NZ_MCYD01000528.1, on the reverse strand, counting down.
GGCACACAGCCTCTACAAGCCTCGCCCTGGCCGCATGAAAGATTACATCGCCGTACCAAAAGCCAACGGCTACCAATCTCTGCATACATCAATGATCGGCCCTCACGGGGTGCCAGTTGAAGTTCAGATCCGTACTGAAGATATGGATCAAATGGCGGACAAAGGTGTCGCGGCGCACTGGTCTTACAAAGGCAACGGCTCGCGCAGCAGTAATGGCACAACCGCACAGGTTAAAGCACAACGTTGGATGCAGAGCTTACTTGAGCTACAACAAAGCGCGGGTAACTCATTCGAATTCATTGAAAACGTTAAGTCTGATCTGTTCCCAGATGAGATCTTCGTGTTCACGCCGAAGGGTCGCATTGTCGAACTTCCTGCTGGCGCTACAGCGGTCGACTTTGCTTACGCGGTACATACCGATGTCGGTAACATGTGTGTAGGTGCTCGTGTAGACATGAACCCTTACCCACTCAGCAAATCGCTGAAGAACGGTCAAACTATTGAGATCATCAGCGCTCCGGGCGCACGTCCGAATGCAGCATGGCTCAACTACGTGGTGACATCACGTGCGCGTACTAAGATCCGTCAGGTTCTGAAAACCATGCGTCGTGAAGAGTCGATTACCTTAGGCCGTCGTCTACTGAACCACGCACTTGGCGAACACTCGATTGGTGATATCGGCCAAGAAAACGTTGAACATGTATTGTCTGATCTTCGTCTCGACAGCATTGAAGACTTGCTAGCGTCAATTGGTCTTGGTGAGCTGATGAGTATCGTGATTGCTCGTCGCCTACTAGGTGATGCAGACGAACTGACTGAAGTGGAAAACAACAGCGACACGCCTAGGAAGAAGCTTCCAATCCGTGGGGCTGAAGGCCTACTACTGACGTTCGCCAACTGTTGTCACCCGATTCCAGACGATCACATCATTGCCCATGTATCTCCAGGTCGTGGTCTTGTGGTTCACCGTGAAACGTGTCCAAACGTTCGTGGCTACCAAAAAGAACCAGACAAGTATATGGCGGTGGAATGGTCTGACGATTACGACCAAGAATTCACAGCTGAACTTCAGGTTGATCTGCAGAACCACCAAGGTGCACTGGCTGAGTTAACTAACGTTATCTCGAAAACAGGCTCAAACATTCACGGTATTTCGACCGAAGAACGTGATGGACGCTTGTACACAGTGACAATCTTGCTGACGACCAAAGATCGTGTTCACCTTGCGAGTATTATGAAGAAGCTACGTGTGATGCCACACGCACTCAAAGTAAGACGCCGTAAGAACTAGCTAATAGAGCAGATGAGGGATTCGAGATAGCGAGATGCGAAGAGCAAAAGACTTCGTGACTCACCATCTTGGCTCCACATCTGCTTTTAATCTTTACGTATCTCGAATCTGCTGTAATTTTATGTATTGCTTTAATCTTTCCATATCCCTTTCACTCACACCCGATATCTGCTCTTAATCTTTTCGAATCTCGTTTACCCGTATCTCGCATCTGCTCTTATCCCTTCGCATCCCGTATCTGCTTCTA
>NZ_MCYD01000528.1:0-679 GCF_002876325.1 Vibrio sp. 10N.261.52.A1 | reverse complement strand
CGTATCTGCTTCTAAGCTTTATCCTGTACAAAAATCCAGTAAAATGCTTGAATAGATCATCACTCTTACGTTTATGAGCCTTGTTATGTCACAGCTTTTATCTGCTATCCCTCTCAACTCTTTATCTGGAGTCGGCGCTAAAGTCGCAGAGAAACTGGAAAAGGTTGGGCTCAACAATGTGCAAGACCTGCTGTTTCACCTGCCTTTGCGTTATGAAGATAGAACGCGAATCTATCCGATCATCAAACTGCACGCAGGAATCTGGGCCGCAGTACAAGGCAAGGTGATGAGCGTAGATACCATTTTCGGTAAACGTAAGATGTTGGCGGTAAAGATCAGCGACGGTAATGGCACAATTACGCTGCGTTTTTTCAACTTCACTGCAGGTATGAAGAACAACTTTGCCGAGGGCAAGCAAGTCCATGCTTATGGTGAAATCAAGCGTGGCAATATGGGGCTTGAGATCGTCCATCCGGATTACAAATTCTTTGCTCCAAGACAACAACCAGACGTGGAAGCGAACCTAACTCCGGTGTATCCAACCACTGAAGGGCTAAGACAAGTCACGCTGCGTAACCTGACCGACCAAGCGTTAGAACTGATCGACAAAGCAGCCGTCAATGAGCTGCTACCGTCTGGCTTATACGATCATCAAATTACCCTAGCACAAGCACTGCAT
>NZ_MCYD01000527.1:0-9231 GCF_002876325.1 Vibrio sp. 10N.261.52.A1 | reverse complement strand
CACAAACTCACGAGCATAAGAACAAGCTAAACACGATCAGTGGCTTGATCCAGATGGGGGAGTTGGAATCTGTTCAGCAATTGATTGGGCAAGAAACAGCGCACTATCAAAGCCTTATCGAGTTCTTGAGAGAAACGGTAAAAGATCCACTGATTGCGGGCATGTTGCTAGGCAAAACCGAGCGCGCACGAGAGATAGGCTTAGAACTCAAAGTTGAAGAGGGGTCTAGGCTAGAGGCATTACCAAGTTGGCTGAACGCTGATGATGTTGTCACTATTCTTGGTAACCTGATTGACAATGCTTTTGATGCGACGATGTCAGCGATAAAACAAGAGGGGCAGATTGTCCCTTCACGTCGAATGATTGAAGTTTCTATCAGTGATTTTGGCAACGAGATCATCGTGGAAGTGGAAGACAAAGGATGTGGATTACCCAAGCACTTAGCAACCGATGCGCTGACTGATAAAGGGGTGTCGAGCAAAGCCAAACAAAACCGCGGTGTTGGCTTGTATTTGGTTAAGCAGCTCACTGATCGCTATCAAGGGCAGTTAGAAATGTTCGACAACAACGACTTTGGCTCGCGCATGACAGTGTATTTGCCGAAAGAAGAACAATAGAGCACGAGCGAATCTATTAAGATCACCGTGACGGAAAAATAATGGTTAAAGGAAGAACTTAAATGAACGCAATCACGAGAGTCATGGTCATTGAAGATGATATTGCGATTGCAGAGCTTCACCATCGCTATCTAGAACAGATGGGAGGCTTTGACGTGGTTGGCATTGCCACTACACAGTCTGAAGCGCTTATGCAATTGGACATCTTAAAACCAGATTTGGTGCTATTAGATGTGTATCTGCCAGATGGTAGTGGGATCGATATTCTTAATCACGTTCGAGGTAACAACCAAGGGTGTGATGTGATTTTGATTACCGCGGCGCGAGATGTAGACACCTTACAGACAGCGATGCGCGGCGGCGTGGTGGATTACCTATTAAAACCAGTCATGTTTCCTCGTTTGGAAGCCGCGCTGAAGAAGTATCAGTCACAGTTACAAGAGTTCGAAAGCGTGTCTGATTTGAACCAAGGTTTGGTTGATAAGATGCTGCAAGCTAATGCTAAAGCAGACTCTGCAAAAGTATCGACGTTACCTAAAGGGATCGACGGCGTAACACTCGATAAGATTCGCGCGATTTTTCAACACGCAGATTCGGTGAACATCACGGCTGATGAGGCTGGTGAACGCATTGGTGCAAGCCGAACTACAGCACGACGCTATCTTGAGTTTTTGATTACCACTGGAGAGTTAGCCGCTGATTTGAATTACGGTACGGTGGGACGACCTGAACGTTGCTACAACAAAGCCACAAGGTAGCGTATCTATCCTTCTATTTAAGAGATAACCTTTTGCTACTCATTATGTGTAAAACCAGTTGAATAAGCTGGTTTTACTTTCTTTTTCACCTATCTCTACTCACTCCACAGACCAGATGCCATTCTTTCTCGACTACAATGTTCGAGAATGCTGATTTGCTTCTGTTTCAACCTTTGAGAAATCTATGGTCGATTATATTTTGTTCGAAAAGAGTCAATATTTAATCGATTGCCTTCACAGTGGTTGATGTAAATCAAATACTCATAGACAATACTGTCCCGAATAGTGGTGATAGCATTCGCCCTCGTTTACCAAACGCATTCTCAAGTGTAATAGGCACTTGCTATTGATGTAATAGCCAAGACCTATTATCTATTTTCGTATGTCGCTGATACCTTTAGCGAATACTAAAAACCTTGTTTTTATAGGAAAGATGATGGTAATACCTGAAAACAGCAGCATCGTTATTTTTGGTGCGTCGGGAGATCTAACTTACCGTAAGTTAATTCCTGCTTTGTACCACCTGTATGCTAGCAATCAACTACCAGAATCCTTTGCGATTCTTGGAGTGAGCCGTACTGAGTACAGCGATGAGTCTTACCGTGAGAAGCTGAAGAAGTCTCTTCAGGAAATGGAACAAACTGAACCAGAGACGCTGAATGCATTTATTGAACATTTGCATTACCAAGCGATCAACACTTCAGATGTAGACGATTACGCTCGTTTAGCACAACGTCTAGACAAACTTGAGCAAGACTACCAATTCGAAAACCACAACACTTTGTTCTACTTGGCAACGCCGCCAAGCCTGTACGGTGTTATCCCAGCAAACCTTGCTGCGCATGGCCTAAACGATGAAACGAATGGCTGGCGCCGTCTGATCATCGAGAAGCCATTTGGTTACGATTTAGCTTCTGCTCAAGCGTTAGATGAAGAGATCCATCATCACTTCCAAGAACACCAGATCTACCGTATTGACCACTACTTAGGTAAAGAGACGGTACAAAACCTTCTAGTGCTTCGTTTCTCAAACGCGATGTTTGAACCACTGTGGAACCGTAACTTTATTGATTACGTTGAAATCACAGGTGCAGAGTTCCTTGGCGTTGAAGAACGTGGCGGCTACTACGATGGTTCTGGCGCTGTTCGTGATATGTTCCAAAACCACTTGCTACAAGTACTAGCAATGGTTGGTATGGAACCACCAGCTCAAATTAACGCAGACTCTATTCGTGATGAAGTAGTTAAAGTACTTCAGTGTCTGAAGCCTCTTGAAGAAGAAGACCTGCGTAAAGATCTCGTGCTAGGTCAGTACACTGCTTCTGACGTTCGCGGCCAGCATTTGCTTGGCTACCGTGAAGAGCACGGTGTTGCAGACGACTCTCGTACTGAAACTTACATTGGTCTGAAAGCGCACATCAATAACTGGCGTTGGAATGGGGTTCCATTCTACGTGCGTACCGGTAAACGCTTACCAACACGCGTGACGGAAATCGTGATTCACTTCAAGAACACGCCGCACCCAGTATTTGGTCAAGATGCACCAGAGAACAAACTGATTATCCGTATCCAACCGGACGAAGGTATTCAGATGAGCTTTGGCTTGAAAGAGCCAGGCGCAGGCTTCAAAGCAAAAGAAGTGAAAATGAACTTCTCTTACTCTGACTTGCCAGAAACTCAAATGCTAACAGCTTACGAGCGTCTACTTCTTGATGCGCTAAACGGTGACGCAACTCTGTTTGCACGTACCGATGCAGTAGAAGCATGTTGGAAGTACGTTCAACCAATCTTAGACTTCAAACAAGATCCTCAAGCACTGTTTGGCTATGCTTGTGGTACTTGGGGCCCACAGGAAGCGGATGAACTTCTGCAACGTGATGGCCGCGCATGGCGTTTCCCATGCAAAAACTTAACAGACACGGATTACTGCGAACTATGATCAACCACAAGATCTTTGAAACGCCAGAGCTAGTTGTTGAAAACCTAGCAAACGAAATGAAAGCGTACAGCGAGCAGGGTAAACCTGTTCACATTTCACTGTCTGGTGGTAGTACACCTAAAATGCTTTTCAAACTATTGGCTCAAGCGCCATACGCAGAAGGCATTCAATGGAACAACCTTCACTTCTGGTGGGGTGATGAACGTTGTGTTGCACCGGATGATGCTGAAAGCAACTACGGCGAAGCAAACGCACTTCTATTCTCTCAAGTGAACCTTCCTGCAGAGAACATTCACCGTATTCGTGGTGAAGATGAGCCAAAAGCTGAAGCTGAGCGTTTTGCTAAAGAGATGGCTGATGTGATTCCTTGCGAAAACGGCACACCTGTTTTCGATTGGATTCTGCTAGGTGTTGGCGCAGACGGCCACACGGCTTCACTATTCCCGGGTGCAACAAACTACCAAGATGAGAACCTGTCTGTACTGGCTTCTCACCCTGAGTCTGGTCAAATCCGTGTTTCTAAAACAGCGAAAGTTTTAGAAGCAGCAAAACGAATCAGCTACCTAGTACTGGGTGCAGGTAAAGTTGAGATCGTTAAAGAAATTCATACTACTCCTGCTTCAGAGTTGCCTTACCCGGCAGCGAAAATCCAGTCTAAAACTGGTGAAACAGAGTGGTTCCTAGATTCAAATGCAGCAAGTGCTATCGCATAAGTGCGACTAGCCGCAAGGAGATATAAATAATGAAAGGTGATATCGGTGTAATCGGCCTAGCAGTAATGGGTCAGAACCTTATCCTAAACATGAACGACCACGGCTTCAAAGTTGTGGCTCATAACCGTACTGCTGCGAAAGTAGACGAGTTCCTAGAAGGCCCAGCTAAAGGTACTAACATTGTTGGTGCTTACTCTCTAGAAGAGCTAGTTGAGAAGCTAGAAGCACCACGTAAAGTGATGCTTATGGTTCGTGCTGGTGACGTTGTAGACACATTCATCGAAAACCTAATCCCACTTCTAGACGAAGGCGACATCATCATTGATGGTGGTAACACTAACTACCCAGACACTAACCGTCGTGTAGCGCACTGTCGTGAGAAAGGTATCCACTTCATCGGTACTGGTGTATCAGGTGGTGAAGAAGGTGCTCGTTTCGGTCCTTCAATCATGCCAGGTGGCGCGGCTGAAGCTTGGGAAGCGGTTAAGCCAATCTTCCAAGGTATCTCTGCAAAAACTGACGCTGGCGAGCCTTGTTGTGACTGGGTTGGTAACGACGGTGCTGGTCACTTCGTTAAGATGGTACACAACGGCATCGAATACGGTGACATGCAGCTTATTACTGAAGCTTACCAGTTCATGAAAGATGGCCTAGGTATGTCTGCTGACGAGATGCAAGCAGTATTCGCCGACTGGAACAAGACTGAGCTAGACAGCTACCTAGTTGAAATCACTGCAGACATCCTTGGCTACAAAGATGAAGACGGTGAAGCGCTAGTTGAGAAAATCCTAGACACTGCAGGCCAAAAAGGTACTGGTAAGTGGACAGGTATCAACGCACTAGACCTAGGTATTCCTCTAACACTTATCTCTGAGTCTGTATTCTCTCGTTGTCTATCTGCACTGAAAGATCAACGTGTTGAAGCTGAAACTCTATTCGGTAAGACAATCACTCCAGTTGAAGGCGACAAGCAAGAGTGGGTTGATGCACTACGTCAAGCTCTACTAGCTTCTAAGATCATCTCTTACGCTCAAGGCTTCATGCTAATGCGCGAAGCATCTAACGAGAACGGCTGGGATCTAAACTACGGTAACGTAGCACTAATGTGGCGTGGTGGTTGTATCATCCGTTCTGCATTCCTAGGCAACATCCGTGATGCGTACGAAGCAAACCCAGACATCGCGTTCCTAGGTTCTGACGAGTACTTCAAAAACATCCTACAAAGCAGCCTAGCGGCATGGCGTAAAGTAGCAGCGAAATCTCTAGAGTCTGGTATTCCAATGCCATGTACGATTTCTGCGCTATCTTTCCTAGACGGTTACACAACTGCACGTCTACCAGCTAACCTGCTTCAAGCTCAACGTGACTACTTCGGTGCTCACACTTACGAGCGTACTGACCGTCCACGTGGTGAGTTCTTCCACACAAACTGGACTGGTACAGGCGGCGACACTGCTTCTACAACTTACGACGTATAATTGATTATCATTTCGTTGTTAATATAACAAAGGTGCCCACAGGGCACCTTTTTAATAAGTCGTATATTGGAAAGGAATTTAGTTATCTCCCCAGTAAGCGGAGAGCAGGCGTGTATCTTCGTTATTCGCCAGGTAAATTCTTCCCTTATACATGAAGGTTCCTTTTATATCCCATGAAATACCTCCTTGGGAATTGGATACTTGCTGTACTTCTTGCGTTCGTTTTTCAAGGTTAAAGCGCGATAAGTAAGCCGCATTATCTTCCACAAAAAAGTTATAAGCGTACTTTCCTACAACATGAGGTTGTGTTGTTCCAATTTTTGCTTCGACAGGGTCAGTAGACCATTCATCCTTTGAAGTGTTGTATATCATGGCTTGCCCATTTCTGAAAAAGTAGACATCATTGCCAAACTGCGCCGATTGAGCAAAAGTGTTGAAGTGTGGACGATTACTTAACTCTTTCCATTTTTTGCGTTGAAAGTCATAGCAAAAATTGATTGGCTTTTGTTCATCTTGAACATTTTGATAGCCAAATAAATAGAGCTTGTCATTAATTACTTGTGTTGACTGTATTGCATAACCAACTGGATTCATCTCGTTTGTTGGAGATGGTGGGGTTGAAATAATTTCCCAAAGTAGGCTGTCTGTGTTCAGGCGTTGTATTTTGTCATTACGGTATGAAAATATGTCACCATCATATTGATAAACGCTACCTATCGATGTATTTTCAGCAATTTCGCGTTTTTTTACAGTTTTATGTGTTAGAAGATCATATTTGAATAACGCATAATTAAAACTGAGTTCATACATTGTGTCATCTATTACAACTGTTGTTTCTCCATGGCCAACCGCTCCTCTCTTTTCAATGGCTGCATGGTCAGTCAGAGACGTTGAATTTGTGTCATCAAGTGTTATGGTTTCTTCTCTAATAAATTGACCATCAACCATGATATCTATGACGATCGTCTGTTTGCCTTCGAAACGGTCATCGTCGTGGATCGCAAGCGTAAAATAGCCAGCATTATTTGAGGTTGAGCGTGAGGCAGTTAATTCAAAATCTTCACCATTCTTTGCTGTTGACTGCTCTGAAACTTTGAATGTGATTTGTCTATTTTTGTCGTCTTTGTATTTAACATCGTACCAAAAGCGATGTTGATATTCATTTTCGTAAAGAGTGAGATCAGAGTCTCTTAAAGCAACGCCGTCTTCGATCGTGCTATCAGAGTTTCCGCCGCCACAGCCTGAGATAATTGAAGAAACGGCCATCGCTGTTAGTAGCCGATTAGAGTTACTCTTAATTTGAGCTATTGGGTTCACGTGCGTACCTTTGGATAATTTTAAGTTTTTCTTTTTATGAGTACAGACCAAACCAATACCACCATAAATACACGCGGTGATTGATTTGGTAATTTGTGATTTTAAATATCTATATTTCTAGTGCGAGCTTGGTGATTATTTTTGCTGTTTACGTTGAATTATCATTTGTTGCGAAGCTGCAGTTTGCTGAGGCGAGTGTCATTTGAAATCGAAGTCAGTTGGTTTCGATGTGGTTTTGGCTCAGATACACTAATACGATGGGTTTTAAAGTTGAGGATGCCAATTGGCATCCTTTTTTGTTGGCTCTGATTTAGCTAACGCTTGATATTAGATTGGGAGCTTGCAAGATAAGTTCGAACTAAGCTGTCATGGCTTGCAGTTGAATGTCGTCGTTATATTGCTTTCTAATTGACAGGAAGCAATCGAGATTTTGCTTCAGAGCTTTGACGCATTGCGGATCAAACATCGAGCCATTATTTGATTCAATGTAATCCATTACTTCACTGATTGACCACGCCCGCTTATAAGCTCTTTTGCTCATTAGCGCATCAAACACATCCGCTAAGGTTACGATTCTCGCTTCTAGTGGTATGGACTGCTCACTTAAGGCATCAGGTAAGCCTGTACCGTCAAACCTTTCATGGTGATGACGCACGATATTCTTAAGGAATTGTATTTCGTCAGAGCACATCGAATTATGGTGGGAGAGAGAGACCACATCATTAATCATTTCTTCACCATACAAGGTGTGATTGTTCATTACCGCTCTTTGCTTATCAGTGAATCGCTCTGTACTAAATAGAATTTTATCGGGAATCCTGTATTTGCCGATGTCGTGGAATGGCGCGTAAAGCCGAATACGATGAATGAACTGATTAGTGATGTCAGCGTTACTGTGTGACAAGGTACGAGCCAACTGTTCGCTGTATTTACCCATTCGAATCAAATGTTCTTTGGTCTCAGGATCACGAGCATGTCCAATATTGAGTGCGATGGCCAACGAAGATTGAAAATGTCGCTGTCGTTCAAACAGTTGAATGAACAAACTCGAAATAACTTGAGCGAGATAGGCGGCATCGCTTTGAACTAATGTTTCATCAAAGAAGTTGGTTGATGATGCGTTAATAAATACAAAGCCAAGGCTGTGTTCTTGGTATTGAATGGGCGTGGTATAGCTGCTTCGATGGCCAAGTTTAATGAGGTTGGAAATCTGTCTGGTTTGGTGAACCGAAGTTAGATCGTTGATGATTCGAATATCGAGGGATTCAGCTAATCGAGAAAGTGCCGATTCTGGTTTGATTTCTTGCTCGATGTGTCGATGTTCAGCCTCTTTACTAAGGGCGTCTGCAACAAAGTAATCTGACGCCTTATTGTCACTGCAAAGTATGACCGAAAGCCGAGATAATATGGGGTAATGTTCGCGAGCTAGCCGAAAAAGGTCATTAACAATGGCGATAATGTCCTTATCTTGAGCCGCTACTCTGTTGATCTGGGAGTAGTCAAACATGTTACAAGCCAACCTTTATTTATAGTTATATCATTGTTTAGTAGGGGTATTTTTATTTTTCGACGTTACTCAAACCATAGCACTGCGTGCGGATAAAAGACAATAACAATAAAAAAATAAAGGTTATTTCAGTTTGTTCTCATCATTTTTGTTAACTCGCACTTTTGTTTGTGTAGGTCCAAACAACAGCTAGCACAAATGTTGAGTGTCAGAGCATTTAATGAACGTTTTAAAATTAAATGAAAAGATAAATAGGATAACCGACGCGCTTTATGCCATCATAACGACATAAATAAGGGCAATGGACATAATGCCTAAGTGATTGAGCAAGAAGCGGTCAGTGATGACGGTATTCTCGCGTATATTCAAGGCGTTGATCTGCCTTGAAAAAGGTAATGTTATGACTGAAGAAGAAAGAATCGAACTGCAACGAAATAACCCACTGCATGGCTTAAAGCTTGAAACCATGATCACTGAATTAGTGGATCATTATGGTTGGGAGATTTTAGATGCGGCAATGCGTATGAACTGCTTTAACACTAAGCCAACTATCGCAAGCGCTGTTAAGTACCTTAAGAAGACTGAGTGGGCTCGTGAAAAGGTCGAAAACTTCTACCTTTACCGTTTCAAGCGTATGCCTAAAGCGTCAGACATTGAATACCAAATGCCTCCACGTTCACGTACATTCCGCCACGGGCTCGAACCTCGTGAGCCTATGGAGCTAACAGTAGAGTCGATTCAAGCTTCACAAGCGAAAGCGGCTTCTGCATTTAAAGCTCGTCGCGGCGGCAACGGTCGTAACTTTCGTCGATAATAAAAAGCGTCGTTAATAAGAAAGCGATGAACACAAAATACAAAAGGAGCCTAAGCGCTCCTTTTTTCGTGTATTCAGCTTAGTGCTG
>NZ_MCYD01000526.1:0-1252 GCF_002876325.1 Vibrio sp. 10N.261.52.A1 | reverse complement strand
ACACATTTTTCACAGAATAATATAATCGACGAATTAATTTTCAAACGGGCTCATTACTCTCATCTCAATACCTAGCCCTTTATTTTAATGACAGTATCGCACTTGCTGCATTTATATCGACCCTTGATTCCTAACACTCGGTCGAGAAACGTTCTACGAATTCGTATTAACGTTTGCTCCTTACATCCACATTTCATAGTCCCTCACTAACTACTCAAAAAGTACTAGTATTATTTAACGGGCATGCATACCAAGTAAATTAGAAACTGTTAATATCCGTGTTAAGCATAGTGATTTGCGTCGCATAATCCCATGAAAAATGTGACATTAGTCCCAAGTATTTGCGGGGTTAATATGTTACTAATCACACATATTGTTTAACGAAATCGATAAAGGTTCTATCAGCCTTAGACAAATAGCCCTCTTTTCGCCACGCCAAAGATAGATTGAGTTTTACTGGGTCTTTAAATGGCACACCAATAACATCGTCTTCATACTCTGTCACCAAGCTAAGCAATGCGGTAATAGCGAACTCGCGCTTTACAATAGAAAGAATCATTGGCAACAAGTTAGTCTCAAATGCGATCGTCATATCTAAATCGTATTTTTTGCAGGTCGCGTCGATGAAATCACGATGGAAATACCCTGATTTAAACATGATCAACTCTTGCTCAAAAAACTCTTCAAAGGTGATAGATGACTGTGAGGCCAGTGGGTGCTCTTTACCGACAACGGCTAACATTTCAGAACTGAGTAAGTGGTCAGTTTCTAGGTCATCTGGTACATTTTCATGATTGATAACACCGATATCGAGTTCGCCGTTTAATAGCATTTCACGAATCGATGCTGTGCCCGCATCAATCAACGTCAGCTTGAGATTTGGGTATTGGCTTTTAAATGCCATAACGACTTGTGGGAAGAAATAGCTCCCCATCATGCTCGGGGCTCCCAAACGCACTTCGCCTTTTTCTAAACCTTTCAACTCATTCATCGCCAACTCTGCGTCATCAAACTGCTGAGCAATTCGCTTGGCATGCTCAAACAGTACCTTTCCTTCCTCCGTCAAAGTGACCGATTTATCTCCTCTTCGAAACAGAATCAGATCAAGTGTTTGCTCGAGTTTTTTAATAGATATGCTCAAGGCAGGTTGAGCGATATGTAAGGCTTTGGCCGCTTGGGTAAAATTCCCAAACTGTGCAACCGCGAGAAAATGTCGAAGGGGTTTTGATTCAAGCATGGTGATATATTAAAT
>NZ_MCYD01000525.1:1331-37272 GCF_002876325.1 Vibrio sp. 10N.261.52.A1 | reverse complement strand
GTATAGTATATTCTACAGAATAAAACTAAACGTTAGGAGCATGACACAATGGGTCTGTTTGACAAACTGAAAAAGCTTGTATCTGATGACAGCGCTGATGCTGGTGCAATCGAAATCATCGCACCTCTTTCTGGTGAAATCGTAAACATCGAAGATGTGCCAGATGTAGTTTTCGCTGAGAAAATCGTTGGTGACGGCATCGCGATCAAACCAGCTGGCGACAAAATGGTAGCTCCAGTTAACGGTACTATCGGTAAGATCTTCGAAACTAACCACGCATTCTCTATCGAGTCTGACGACGGTGTTGAGCTTTTCGTTCACTTCGGTATCGATACTGTTGAACTTAAAGGCGAAGGCTTCACTCGTGTAGCTGAAGAAGGTCAATCTGTTAAAGCTGGTGACACTATCATCACTTTCGACCTAGCGCTTCTAGAAGAGAAAGCGAAATCTACGCTTACTCCAGTTGTTATCTCTAACATGGACGAAATCAAAGAGCTGAACAAGCTTTCTGGTTCTGTAACTGTTGGTGAAACTCCAGTTCTTAAAGTAACTAAGTAATCTCGATTACTTATATGCTTTAATAAAAACGCTACCTAAGGGTGGCGTTTTTTATTACCTGAAACTTTTGTTCCTGAGCGATGTTCATCGCTGTAAGTCATTTAACTGAGCAAGCCAAGTGCCGAGCTCGGGCTCTGCTTCGCTTGGGCTAACAATGCGGTAGTCGCATCTTGCAGCACTTGTGAGCGCACCATCTCCGTCGACTCACGCGCAAAATCCGTATCGCGTATCCGCCCTTTAGATTCAGTCACACTCCGGTTCACCGTATTAAGGTTCTCCATCGTGCCACTAACCCGGTTTTGGAAGCCACCTATTTCACTTCGATGCGAATCAACATACTTAATTGCCGCGTCAATGACTCCAATTGAAAGCTGCGCCCCGCCAACAGTCGACATATCGATGTTGTCCATTGTGACTAACGCACCAGCACTAACATCAAGCTCATCCGCTAAACTGCCCTCTAACGTTACACCTTCAGGTGCATTCAGCGTCGAGGCAAAGAATTGCAGTTCATTGTTTTCAGTCACTGAGGCACTCACTATCGATTGCTGCGCATTGATATAAGTAGCAACTTGCTCGATGCGATCTCCTAGCTTGAGCCGAATAGATTCTGTTTGGGTTTGCCCTTTACTGTCTTGGTATTCAAATTTAAGGGTTTGACTATCTTTAGTGACTCGCCAATCTTTATCGACCGCATCACCAACATAATGCTGCCCTCCCATCTCCGGGATGTGACTGCGCATATTTCGCAGTGTCAGAGAGATAGAGTTGGCATTTGCACCAATATGGAAGCTTTGCGAGCCGTAAGAACCATCAAACAGGTTTTTATCTGCAAATGTCGTCGTGATCGCGACACGATCAAGCTCATCTTGCAGCGCTACGACCTCGTATTGAATACTTTGCCGATCACTTGAGTCATTACTGCCGTTTGCCGCTTGAAGCCCCAGAGAGCGCAAGCGTTGCAATATATCACTGCTCTCATGCAAAGCTCCTTCTGCAGTTTGTGCCACCGAATACGCATCTTGTGCATTTCTCAAGGCGACATCAAGCCCTCTAGTTTGAACGTTAAGAGTATTGGAGATTTGCAGACCCGCAGCATCGTCACTGGCGGAGTTAATCCGATAACCTGAGGTGAGGTTTCGCTGAGACTCTATGTTTTGCTCGGCCGCATGACTGAGGTGTCGCTGCGTCATCATCGCAGTGACATTGGTATTTAAAGAGACCATCTAATCGATACTAACTCTTTATCATCTGCCCTATTCGGTGTAGCTAATACGTGATTTGCATAAACAAAAAGCCAGGGGTGAGCCTGGCTTTTGTATCGCGTCGTATTAGGTTAATTAACCTAGTAGGCTAAGTGCCGAGTTCGGCGCTTGCTTCGCTTGAGCAAGAATCGAGCTTGAAGCTTGAGAAAGGATCTGAGACTTAGTCATCTGAGTCGTTTCTTTCGCGAAGTCGGTATCTTTAATACGGCTCTTAGATGCGTTAACGTTCTCGTTAATGTTGTCTAAGTTGCTGATTGCGTGGTCGAAACGATTTTGGAAAGCACCCAACTCTGCACGGTGGCTATCTACGTACTTAAGTGCCGCATCGATGATTGCTACAGACTCTTGAGCACCGCCAACAGACGTTACGTCGATAGTATCAACCGTCACTTCTTTAGAAGCTTGAATGCCTAGCTCACCAGCAAGACCACCAGAGAAAGACACATCGCCGCTTACTTTGTTGTTGCCCGCGAACATTTGTAGTTTGCCGTCTTCAGTTACAGACGCTTTAACAGAATCTTGCTGACCGTTGATGTATGTCGCTAGCTCTTCGATGTCGTCACCGGCTTTTGCGCTGATGTCGATTTCTTGAGCTTGACCAAAGTTATCTGTGAACGATAGTTTTAGGTCGTTTGAACCCGCTTGTACGTTCCAGTCTTTGTCTTTAGCGTTCTCAGTTTGGTAGCTCTTACCACCCATCTGAGCGTTATCAGAGCGCATATCTTTCAGGTTCAGCATTACCGCTTCGCCGTTATCTGCACCGATTTGGAATGATTGTGTACCGTAAGTACCGTTAAGTAGCTTGTTACCACCAAAAGACGTCGTTTCCGCGATACGGTTTAGCTCGTCGTTCAGTGCTGTTACTTCTTCTTGAATCGCTACGCGCTCTGCTTTTGAGTTTGAGCCGTTTGAAGATTGTAGAGAAAGATCACGCATACGTTGCAGGATGTTAGTTGTCTCGTTCATTGCACCTTCAGCAGTTTGTGCAATAGAGATACCGTCGTTCGCGTTACGAACAGCAACGTCTAGGCCGCGGCTTTGAACGTTCAAACGGTTAGAGATTTGTAGGCCCGCAGCGTCATCTTTTGCGCTGTTGATTTTAGAGCCAGAAGCTAAACGCTCCATTGATGTTTGTTGTGCGCTGTTTGCGTTGTTTAGGTAACGTTGCGCAGTCATCGCTGAAACGTTGGTATTTACATTCACTGCCATGGTGATTTCTCCAATTGATTTTCCGGTATTGCGGTTTCCGACGTCTCGGAAAACCAAGTAGTTCTCTCAAAGTTACTTTTAATAACGGCGTAATTGGCGAAACCTTTAGGAAAAAAACAATAAAATTAAAGAAATAGCGATAAAGGAGAAGAAAGCGTGACTGGTAATAAATTTATCAAAAAAAGATAAGAAAAACGCTAAAGTTGTCGAGAAGTCCGTCGAGCGAGGTTTTGTGTTTTTATTAACCTAACAAGGTTAAAGCAAGGTTTGGCGCTTGCTTCGCTTGAGCCAGAATAGTGGTGCTCACTTGCTGAAGAATTTGCTGTTTCAGCATTTGAGTGGTTTCTTTAGCGTAATCGGTGTCTTTGATTCGACTGTTTGAGGTCGCCAAGTTTTCATGAACATTTTCAAGGTTGTTAATGGCGTGGTCGAAGCGGTTTTGCATTGCGCCTAATTCAGAGCGATGGCTATCCACGTACTTCATCGCGGTATCTAAAATAGAAACAGCACGCTGCGCACCACCCACATCCGTCACATTGATGTCATTCACCGACTCATAGTAACCCGCCGACATCGACAGTTCACTCGCGAGTGAACCAGAGAAAGAGATAGTGCCAGAGGTATCTTCACCAGACATGTAGATTTGAAGCTGCCCATCATCATTAACCGAAGCTGAGACCAGATCCGTTTGACCATTGATGTAGGTCGCCAGCTCTTCAATGTCATCGCCGACTTTCGCATTAATGATGATCTCTTGAGGCTGGCCAAAACGATCGGTAAACGACATCGTCATATCATTCTGATTTGATTTCACTGCCCACGAGTCATTGGCCATGCCATTAGCGACATAACTAAAACCACCCATGTTGATGTCATCGGTACGCATACTTTTGAGGCCGATTTGTACCGCCTCGCCAGAGCTACCACCAATCTGAAATGACGTACTACCAAAATTACCATTGAGAAGTTTTTTGCCACCAAAAGAAGTGGTCTCTGCAATACGATTCAGCTCATCGTTTAAGGCGGTAATCTCTTCTTGAATCGCCGTTCTTTCGGACTGGCTATTTGAACCGTTGCTTGCTTGTAGAGACAAGTCGCGCATGCGCTGCATGATATTGGTGGTTTCATTCATCGCACCTTCAGCGGTTTGCATGATAGATATACCATCATTCGCATTACGCACAGCGACATCAATACCACTCATCTGCGCTTCCAAGCGGTTGGAGATTTGTAGGCCAGCAGCGTCGTCTTTAGCGCTGTTAATACGACTCCCTGAAGCCAAGCGCTCCAAAGATTGGTTCAGCATGTTATTGGCATTAGAGAGGTTTCTCTGGGCCACCAGCGCTGAGACATTGGTATTAACAGTTATAGCCATAGACCTTCGCTTACAAAAAGAGGAATAAAACTCACGATTGCTCTTATATCGACCAATTCATATAAAGCTTTAATAAAAAAGGAGCCCTGAAGCTCCCTTTGTTTATTCTTTTTGAGACGACTTACTTAATCGTTAATGCACTCAACATCTCAGTTGAAGGAGCAAAGTAATACGCGCCAGTCACCGCTTTAGTAAAGCGAAGCAGTTGGTCTGTTTTGCCATCAGTTACGCCGTACATGCTCTCTAGCATCGCGTCGAAGTTATGGCGCACGTTACAGTAAGCAATAAACAGTAGGCCGTGATCACCCGTTGCTGTGCCGTAAGGTAAGCTGTGACGAACGATCTTAAGGCCTTTGCCTTCTTCTTTAATATCTACACGACCAACGTGAGACGCTGCTGGAACATCATCGAGCTCGATTGAATCAGGCTTAGTACGACCAACCACTTTTTCCTGCGCCGATACATTCAATCGGTTCCAAGCTGGAAGGTTATGAACAAAGCGCTGCACCATCACGTAGCTACCACCCGCAAATTCACCTTCAGGAACAATCGCGACTTCAGCGCGTTGTGCGTCTTTCGGGTTTTCAGTACCATCAACGAAGTCCGTCATGTCACGAGAGTCTAGGAAGCGGTAACCGTAAGTTTCATCAACCACTTCAACGTCTGCTGCTACTTCAGATAGCAATTTACGTAAGATGAAGAAGTGCAGATCGTGTCGGTTTGAATGGCAGTGAATCAACACATCTGCTGGCGTGCTAGGTGCTGTAACATCACCTTCACCAAGCGCAGGGAAATCAATTAGATCAGAGGGAGCTGCCTGCTCGAACTTATCCCAAAACGCTTTAGAGAATGCAACCGAAGCCGTTAGGTTTGCATCTGGCTGAGTCTGATTCAGCTCTTCGATTAGCGCTGGAATCTTTTGAATTTCAGCTAGTACATTAGCAGTGTTAGCATTCACTTTAAGTTGAACGTAAAGAGCGAAAGGCCCAGCTTCAGGCAAAATAGCACTTTGAACGTTAGGCTGCTCATTTGAGACATTAAGCATAGATTATTCCTTCCAGTTTTAGCTTCTAAGTATAATGGTGAATGGGACAAATGTTTTGATGAGAATCAGTCTTCGTGCTCAACCACTTTAAAGCAATCCCGTGCTGTATGGCTATTGGTTAGATAAAGCGCAAACCACAGCAGCAACAATAGGGTGAGACCATTTGACCAACGGAACCAACCGTTATCCAAATAGATTAAATAAATTGTATGGGAGCCCTGCCCCACAATAGCAGCCATGGTGGCCCAACGCCCCCAAGACACCACTTTATTGAGGCGCTTTCTATCTGGAGATCTTAGCCCAAATAACCACATCAGTAACAAGCTAGGGACACTCAAGGCGATCCCTACATAAAACATATGATGATCTGGGTAGATGATCTCGAGAATATCAGTTCCCGATTCTCTACTTGCACCTGCAACGATGAAAACGACGAGAGCTTTCGCAAGAAACAGCCAACCTAACCATAATAAGATTGGTGCTTTTAAGAAGCCGTGCTTGTCGTATTGTTCTATGGAGTACCGCACAAATCTCACTTTCACTTGTTTTCAAACCAACACTTTAACGCAAATCATTCATACTTAGTTAGGTTTACGTTATCTTATTGGTTAATACGTTTTAATTATCGAACTCAGTATGAAAAAGAAAACTAATACACCGTCTGTTGAATCTCAACAAGAGGCACTGAAGATAGCCAAAGCAACTCAAAAGCCGGCTCAAACCAAAGAGCAAACCAAATTGATTGCTCAGGGTATTGAGAAAGGCATCGCGCTTTACAAGAAACAACAGAAAGAACGCAATCGCCAAGCAGATAAAGCAAAGAAACGCGTACAGAAAGAGAAGCAAACTCAACAAGCAGCGATAGAACAAGAGTACAACGCATCACATAATGTTGAAGCAACATCAAATCACTCAAGTAAATTGCCATGGATACTATTAATCGCGAGCTGGGTAGGTTTTGCGATTTACTTGATGCAATAACAGGACAAACTTATGAAAAAGGAATGGATGGCACTAGCAGTGAGTAGCATGCTGTTGGGGTGTACCACACCCACTTCAGTACCTCATGATGAGGCCGACAGTGTGAGAATGGATTATCACGGCATCATTAATATCGACCAATGTGAGTATAAAGGGGAAGTCACTGGTAGCGAAGGCCATTGGTACAGCTACCTATTTTACCCGAATGACACCTTGATTCAGGGTGCGATGAATGAGCTTAAAACCAACGCGATCCAGCTTGGTGCAGATACGATCATCTTTACCCTACCTCAAGATTTTGCTACTTCGGTTACCATGTTAGGCACTGCTTATCTTTGCGAGTAACCAACAGCTCTACTATGTGCCATACAAAAAAGAAAGCCAGCTTTCGCTGGCTTATGCACTAAATCCAAGGCTTGTTGCTATATCGCCTTTTCGTTCGAGAACCCACTGACTGTCAAATGGTCCCCAATCGGATAACTGGTAATAACCATCATTATGACGTCGCCCATCTTGAACAAACATAAGTTCGATACCGATCCCCGGTAACGCCTTGAGTACATCTTGAATAGTACGACGAGGCCAACCCGTTTTTTCGATGAGTTTAGGCACATTTGGCCTATCAAGGCTTTCAACTAACAATGCTAAATATAGCCGCCTTGCAAAAACAGGACTCAACTCCATTGACACCTCCTATATATGTGCAACTCAATTATTTCTTTTTTCGCTGACAACATGTTGAGGCTGATCAATAAGTCTCCAATAGTGACATTTTCTTACTGTTTTTTTTCGCTCAATGAAATATTCCTCACTCTATTTTGTCTGAATTGCCGCTTCCTGATAGGATTCAACTCATAACAATGAAAGAAAATCACCCAGAGGAAGAATAATGACTATCACAATGTTTGGTATCCCAAATTGCGACACGATTAAAAAAGCAAAGAAATGGCTCGAAGCTGAAGGTATCGAGTTCGAATTTCACGATTATCGCAAACAAGGCATCACTGAAGAGTTAGTAACAAACTTCTGTTCAGAGCTTGGCTGGGAGCTTGTACTAAACAAACGTGGCACGACTTATCGTCAGCTTTCTCAAGAGCAAAAAGACACGTTAACAGAGCAAACGGCAATCACTCTGCTTGTTGAACAGCCAGCGATGATCAAGCGCCCTATTTTGAAAGTCGATGGCAAACTTCACATTGGCTTTAAAGCTGACCAATACGCGGCTATTTTTGCGTAATCAGTCACTTTTATAATCAATAACTTGCGCAATAAGCAATATTAGAACAGATAACAAGGCGTTGAACGTGCTCTGTTCAACGCCTGAAATTAATGACTCGACGTTTTATTTAAACAAGGAATTCAAGGATGACAGATAGCCCAACTTTGGCTCTGGCAAAAGACCTCATTAGCCGTCAATCGGTAACCCCTGAAGACGCAGGCTGCCAAGAGCTGATGATTAATCGCTTAAAAGCACTCGGTTTTGAAATCGAAGTAATGGTATTTGAAGATACGACGAACTTCTGGGCTCGTCGTGGTACCGAAGCACCTCTATTTGCTTTCGCAGGTCACACCGACGTGGTTCCAGCTGGCCCAATCGAACAATGGAACACCAAACCATTTGAACCAACGATCGTTGATGGCTACTTACACGGCCGTGGTGCGGCAGACATGAAAGGTTCTCTGGCTTCAATGATTGTTGCCGTAGAGCAATTTATTGAAAAGTACCCAGACCACTCTGGTTCAATCGGCTTTCTTATCACCTCTGATGAAGAAGGCCCTTTCATCAACGGTACAGTACGTGTTGTTGAAGCTCTGATGGCACGTGGTGAGAACATTGACATGTGTATTGTTGGTGAGCCATCAAGCACTGAGTTTGTGGGCGATGTGGTAAAGAACGGCCGTCGCGGCTCTATCACCGGCGATCTAACCATTAAAGGTACACAAGGTCACGTTGCCTACCCTCACCTAGCAAATAACCCAGTACACAGCTCTCTGCTGGCAATTCACGAGCTAGCGACGACGGAGTGGGACCAAGGTAATGACTACTTCCCACCAACCAGTTTCCAGATCCCGAATGTGAGTGCAGGTACTGGCGCGTCTAACGTGATTCCAGGTGAGTTTAATGTTCAGTTTAACCTGCGTTTTAGTACTGAATTAAGCAATGACGTTATCGTTGAGCGCGTGACAACAACGCTCGATAAATACGATTTCGAATATGATCTTAAGTGGACTTTCAATGGCGACCCGTTCCTAACAGACGCAGGCTCACTGCTTGATGCTATTGTTGATGCTGTTGGTCACGTCAATGATGTAAAACCGGCACTGCTGACAACTGGCGGTACGTCTGATGGTCGCTTCATTGCACGTATGGGCGGACAAGTGGTTGAGCTTGGCCCTGTGAATGCAACCATTCACAAGGTTAACGAGTGCGTGAAAGTAGCAGATTTAGAGAAGCTAACCGACATGTACGAAAGAACGTTAGTGAACTTGTTCGCTAAATAGATCTTTCCTAGCGAAGTATCACTTCCAAACATTGAGAGACGTGTTATGACACCAGAGCAGCTTACCGGACAATCAGATTCTCATCTGGCACCGAGTCTAATTGGTACTAAGACATTCTTGGTACACAGTGACGTTATCAATGACTTAAACAGGTTGATTGAAGCTGCTCAGCTCGCTGGTTTTAAAATGGAGATCGCCAGTGGCTTTCGAGACTATGAAAGGCAATCTCTGATTTGGAATCGCAAGTTTTCTGGTGAAGCCCCAATCTTGGATTCAGATAGCCAACCACTTGATGCTTCAACACTGACTGAACATCAAAAGCTGTCGGCGATTCTGAGGTGGTCTGCGCTTCCGGGAGCCAGTCGCCACCATTGGGGTTGTGACTTCGATGTCTTTGCTCGTAATCACCTCCCTGAAGACACACAGCTACAACTAGAGCCTTGGGAATACCTTACTGGTCACCAGCAAGCGTTTTATCAATGGCTCTCTGCTAATGCTTCACAATTTGGGTTCTTTTTTCCCTATAGCCGAGATCTTGGCGGTGTGGCGATAGAACCTTGGCATATTAGTCATCGTAGCGTTTCGGAGCTGTGTTTATCACAGTTATCCCCGACTTTACTTGGCAAGCAGCTCAAATCTAAGCCAATATTAGGGTATGAGATTATTATGGAGCAGCTAGACGAGATCTATGCGCGCTTCGTAGCGAACATCAGCCATTAGGAGCGCTTATGTTGGAGTGGCTTACAAACCCTTGGGTTATCATCATCATCGTGGTTAGCGTTGTGGTAGGTAACATCGCAGCTCTAAAACAGACCGCTAATATGGATCTCGGAAAAACAAGCCGTGGGAAAAGGGAGAGTGACTTGGACAAGCTCAATCGGCTAGATAAGCAGAACCAGGAAAAAGCTCAATCAAAAGAGACCAAAGATAGCTGATCTTGCAGTCAAACGAACACAAAAAAGAGGACACAATGTGTCCTCTTTTTTATTGGATGTCGCTAAATCATTGGCTATAAAAGGGCCGATTTCACGCAGCCCTATAGCCGATCAAGCTTGGCTTACTCAGCTTCCGCCGCTTTGTCATCTTTGGTTTGGTCTGCAACGTGTGCGAGAACGGGAACCAGTGACTTAAGCAACTCTTCCTCTACTGGCTTACCTGATGCATCCGTCACGTTAATTGACGTACGGTTACCAAGATCACCGAATAGGAAGTTGTATGTACCTGGTGCTAAATCAACAGGTTGCAAGCCAACTTCTTCCCAGAACTCATCATCTGGCGCTGCGTACTTAGCTTTAACCGTACCCTGAGACTGGTTACGCTCTTCAAGCTCAAAGCCCATCGCCGGCAACAAGGTCGGCAGACGCTGCCAGAATACGTTGTATGGCGTACGAGCAATAATCACAGGGAAACCACTGCGGTCAGAGCCCATCGAGATAGGAATGCGCTTCACCAACTCTTGTGCTTTCAGAGCTGCTTCAGCACGAAGGTTTTCATCGTACTTAGCCATCACTAAATTGGTTAGGAAAGCGTTGTAACGCTCTTTGTTGGTTGCCGTAACTGGTTTCTCTTTGTTGCCTTCACGCCAATCAATAAGGTTAATCTTGAAGCCATGACGGTTATTCGCTTGGAAACGAGAGATAGAGTAGCGGCTGCCGATCTCTACGTCTTCGTCTTCAGAAACCCAAGTAACCCAATCGGTCTCAATCTCGTTCTCAGACTGTTCACGAATACCAATACCACGTTGAGCCAACATGTCGACAGCCGTTTGCCATACACGGTCTGCTTCTTCTGCACGAAGTAGCCATAGCGTCACTTCACCGTTTTGACGCTCTGCACGAGCACCAGGGATCAGTTCAAGAACCTGTTGTGGTGGACGAATATCCACGGCAGGGCCTACACCACCAGTGAAGTCACCGCTCGGGATGTCATAATTAGGGTAGAACTGAGGCTGAGCATCTTCAGGCAACTGCCATTGTGAAAACTCAGGTGTTTCTAAGTATTCGAAATCATCTTTGGCTTGACGACGTTGAGTCGGGCTGCCAGAACATGCTGTAAGAACGAAAACAGCCAGTGACCCAATCACTAGCTGGTGAGAATACTTCATTTATACTCCTAAATGCCGAAGGTTCGCTTCGGCATCACTTCATACGTTTTTAGTAAATACACGCTTCAGTCATTGCTTGAGCAACAACAGGTTGAGCTGGTTCTGACAGTTCAGTCAGAGGCAGACGTAAGCCACCTTCAGCAATCAGACCCATTTTATGAACCGCCCATTTTACGGGAATAGGGTTAGACTCAACGAACAAATTCTTATGTAGAGGCATCAGGCGCTCATTGATCGCTTCAGCTTCTTCAAACTTACCTTCTTTCGCAAGTTTGAACATAGTAGCCATATCCGCTGCTGCAACGTTATTCGTTACAGAAATCACGCCATCGCCACCACGCTTAACAAATTCTAGACCTGTTAAGTCATCACCACTTAGTAAGATAAAATCTTCGCCACAAAGTTCACGGTGAATTGCAATTCTGTCGAGATCACCCGTCGCATCTTTAAGTGCAACAATGTTTTCGATCTCAGAAAGGCGAGCAACTGTCTCTGGTAATAGGTCTACAGCAGTACGACCCGGTACATTGTATAGGATTTGAGGAACGTCACTTACTTCAGCAATCGCTTTGTAGTGTTGGTACAAACCTTCTTGAGTCGGTTTGTTGTAGTAAGGCGTTACGCTCAGGCAACCCGCGATACCAGAACCGTTCAATAAACGACTGAATAGCACTGACTCGTGAGTAGCATTAGCGCCTGTACCTGCGATAACTGGGATACGACCATCAGCAAATTCAACGATCTTATTGACGACTTTGACATGCTCTTCAATTGTGAGTGTTGAAGACTCACCTGTTGTGCCAACCGCAACCAGACCATCACTACCTGCAGCAACATGGTGCTCAACTAACTTTTTAAGGCTGTCGAAATCCACTTCGCCATCTGCGTTAAATGGCGTAACTAGCGCAACGATACTTCCTGAAAACATGTCTATCTCCCTTAATTTATTCTTTTTGCATGTTACTGTAAGCCAATCAATAAACACAAGACATTAAAGTGGCTTAGCGGCAACATCGGTATGAAATATTGTCGTATGTTTGAGGTTAAACGGCTTATCGCACCGTTCAGCCTATAATTTGGATAACCTGAGCTCAATCTAACGGATAGGAAACCCGTCGATGTCAGTATCAGGTAAGCTGTGCAGCCACTCGACAAACTTGCGTTTCCGCGTTTTAGATATTCTTATCATTTGTTGCCAGTTAGACGCAAGATGAGTCATAAAAAGCCCCGCTCGCACGCTTATTCCTCCAGCTAACTGTGCTAACATGCATGAATCAATGGAATATATAGAGACGTGATTTTATGACTCAACATCTAGTAATCACAGCTGTGGGCACAGATCGCCCAGGTGTATGTAACCAAGTGGTTCACTTGGTCACTCAATCAGGCTGTAACATTATTGATAGCCGTATCGCCCTGTTTGGCGAAGAATTTACGCTTATCATGCTACTGTCTGGTAAAGCAAACAACATCACCCGTGTTGAAACCACCCTGCCCTTGCTTGGTCAAGAGCACGACTTGATTACGATTATGAAGCGAACCTCTCCGCACGATATAGTAGAGAACTCCTACACGCTAGAAGTGTTCGTTGAGTCAGATGATAAACTCGGCCTGACCGAGCAGTTCACACAGTTCTTTGCAGACCGAGACATCGGCCTCGACTCGCTGAGCGCACAAACGATCAATAAATCTAAGGTCCAGCTCGACAACGACCAATTCCATATCTCTATTACCGCTTCTGTGCAGTCAGAATGTAATTTGATGCAGCTACAAGAAGAATTCAACTCGCTGTGTCAGAGCCTATCAGTCCAAGGCTCGCTCAACTTTATTAAAAACAGTCTTTAAAAAGGAAATATCATGAATACGCTAACGGCTGGTGTTCCAGCACCTGCTTTTTCTCTTCCGGATCAAGATGGCAATATCGTATCTCTTGGTGACTTCAAAGGTAAAAAAGTACTTTTCTACTTCTACCCAAAAGCAATGACTCCAGGTTGTATCGTTCAAGCGGAAGGCCTGCGTGATATCAAAGCACAGCTAGATGACCTAAACGTGGTTGTTCTGGGTGTCAGCATCGATCCAGTGAAACGCCTACCTAACTTCATTGAGAAGAAATCTCTAAACTTCACTCTGCTATCTGACGAAGACCACAGTGTTGCTGAGCAGTTCGGTGTCTGGGGCGAGAAGAAGTTCATGGGCAAAGTTTACGATGGTCTACACCGTATTAGCTTCCTAATTGACGAAGAAGGTCAGATTGAACACGTCTTCAACAAGTTCAAGACTAAGACTCACCATGAAGTGGTTCTAGAGTACTTCAACCAAGAAGCTTAATGTCTGTTGGGGTGAGCTAGACTCACTACCAACTGAGACAAATTAAAAAGGCGACTATCATCGATAGTCGCCTTTTTTGTCACTTATTTCGTTACTGATGGTGTACAGGGTCATCATCTAGCGCATGGCTCGGCAAGGCATTCCAAACCGCCTTCACTAAAGTAGCCAGTGGAATCGCGAAGAACACGCCCCAGAATCCCCAAAGTCCACCAAACACTAATACCGCCACAATAATCGCAACAGGGTGCAGATTCACTGCTTCTGAGAACAGAACAGGCACTAACACGTTACCATCTAGGGCTTGAATGATGCCGTAAGCCAATAGCAGCCAGTAGAATTGAGGCTCAAGCCCCCACTGGAACAAACCAACAATCGCAACCGGTACGGTTACCGCCGCTGCACCAATGTATGGAATCAATACCGAGAAACCGACAGCAACCGCTAACAGCACAGAGTAGCGAAGGTCTAAAATCGCGAAAGTTACATAGCTGACGCCACCCACGATTAAGATCTCTAGCACCTTGCCGCGGATGTAGTTCGAGATTTGTTCGTTCATCTCTTCCCATACTTTGGTCGCTAAGCGACGGTTGCGAGGAAGCACACCACTTGCCATTCTGATCATCTCTTCTTTGTCTTTTAGTAAGAAGAAGATAAGCAGTGGTACTAAGATAAGATAAACACCTAGCGTCGCTAAGCTAACCAAAGACGCCAATGAGCCTTTCACCACACTCTCACCCATTCCCAACGCCTTGTTCTTCGCATTAGACATGACAGACTCAACGATCTGTAAGTTAGCAAGCTCTGGGTAGCGCTCTGGAATCGTTGCAATGAACTTCTGTAAGCTACCGTACATGCTTGGAATATCATTGATTAGGTTACCAACTTGCTCCCAAATGGTTGGCACTAATCCGAATATCGCTAGTAGCATTAGGCTAAAGAACATCAAGATCACCAACATCACCGATGGCGTTCTTGGAATACCGAGTCGTTGAAGTTGAGTCACTGGCCACTCGAGCAAATAAGCCAAGACAATCGCCACCAGCAGCGGTGCGATCAGGTGACCAAAGAAGTAGATAGTAATAAAGCCGAATAGAATGATGGCAACCAAACTGACAGCGTGTGGATCAGAGAAACGTCGTTTATACCAACGACTGACCATTTCAAGCATCTGACTGCGATTCCTTTTTAGTGACGAGGAGATGGTGGTAATTAGAACAAACCTCTGTCATGACAACATAAGCTTGCTTAGACAAAAACGTAACAATATCTTTCATCGAACTGCTATCTGATACATAAATTGACAAAGATTGCCCTACTTCTAACTTTACACTGTGACGCTTGGCTAATAATAACGCCATTGGGCAGCGCTCTTGGCGTAAATCTAGAATATTAGGTGTCATTCTTGGGCTCGATGCTTATTATAAGGGGCATATTGTAATCTGTTTTTGAAAACGTGCCATCATTGATTCATCTTCCTTCAGGATAGCGCACGCACTTAACAAAGGTTAAACCAGATAAAGAACCAATTTGCATTGCCCTTGTCTTACTGTCAGAAGAAACGGAGTATTACTGACTAATATGTTTAAACGCGCTCGTTCAATTGCTTGCTTATGCATCGCAGCCACATTAAGCACCCCAATGCTGGCTAACACCAACAGCTTGGATTTACCGGACATCGGCACGGCGGCTGGCGGCACGCTCACTATCGATCAAGAACTCATCTATGGTGATGCCTACATGCGCATCATCAGAAGCAGCCAGCCTGTCATCAACGATCCAGTTCTCAACCTTTATATCGATACACTAGGGCATCGCCTTGTCGCGAATGCCAATGACGTAAAGACACCTTTTCAGTTCTTTATGATCCGTGACCGCAACATCAACGCTTTTGCTTTCTTTGGTGGTTATGTTGCGCTGCACTCAGGTCTATTCCTGCACGCACAATCGGAAAGTGAACTTGCGTCAGTATTAGCGCACGAAATTGCACACGTTACGCAGCGTCACTTAGCGCGTAGTATGGAAGATCAAGCACGCCGTTCTCCTGCGACTATCGCAGCGCTTGCAGCGTCTGTGTTGCTGGCTATTGCCGCTCCTGAGGCGGGTATTGCAGCCTTAACCGCAACCACCGCGGGTAACATGCAGAGCCAAATTAACTACACCCGTAGTAATGAGAAAGAAGCCGACCGCTTTGGTATCAACACGCTAGCAAAAGCTGGATTTGACGTGAACGCAATGCCACGCTTCTTTGGCCGTTTAGCGGATGAATACCGCTATGCAAGCACACCACCTCCAATGTTGCTCACTCACCCGTTGCCTGAAGATCGTATTACCGATTCGCGCGCACGTGCTCGTAGCTACCCACCGCTGAAACTTGCGCCATCGCTGGATTACCACTTGGCAAGAGCTCGCATCGTGGCACGCTATGCCGGTATCAATAATGAGGCGTCACTCGATTGGTTCTCACGCCAATTGAAAAAGGCACCAAAAGAGATTGTTCCATCGTTAGAGTATGGACAAGCACTGGTTTACCTCGATTCGAAAAAGTTAGATAAAGCAGAACCGATTCTAACCAAACTGATTACCAGCGACCCGACTAACCTGTTCTACTTAGATGCGATTTCCGACCTTCACATTGAGCAGAAAAAGCCTGAGCTTGCCATTAAAGAGCTTAAATCGGCATTGGTTCGTCAGCCAAACAACCCGGTACTCACAATCAACTACGCAAATGCCTTGATTGAAAAAGAAGACTTTGCAGAGGCTGTTCGCGTATTACAACGTTATACGCATGACAATCCGAATGACACCAATGGCTGGCACCTGCTTTCAAAAGCGAATACTAACCTTGGCAATAGTGATGAAGACCTTGCCGCACGAGCTGAAATTTTGGCATTGCAGGCCAACTGGAACAAAGCGATTCAGTACTACACGCAAGCAAGTCAAATCGCAGAGCTCGGTAGTTTGAAGCAAGCCCGCTACGATGCTCGAATTGATCAACTGATGATTCAGCGCGAGCGCTTCTTAGCACTGCAATAAGGCGTTCAATACTCGGCGAGTCGCCAAAAGAAAAAAGCTCAACGTATACAGTCAAGAGGCCAATTAGCTGGCCTCTGCTGACAATTAAATAAAAAATAATAATGAGGAAGAACCATGTCTGTCGTGATTTATCATAACCCACGCTGCTCAAAGAGCCGTCAAACGCTTGAATTACTTGAAACAAACGGTGTACAACCTGAAGTGATCAAGTACCTAGACACACCTCTAACTGTTGAACAGCTAAAAGTACTGTTCACTCAGCTTGGTTTTAGCAGCGTTCGCGAAATGATGCGCACCAAAGAGGCAGACTACAAAGAAGCGAACCTTGGCGATGCTTCTGTATCTGATGAAGACCTATTTTCTGCAATGGCTGCTAATCCAAAATTGTTTGAGCGCCCAGTTGTTGTTGCGAACAATAAAGCCAAGATTGGTCGTCCACCAGAGCAAGTGCTAGAGATTCTGTAAGCGGCTATGAGCATCAACATTCTTGTTCTCTACTACAGTCGTCACGGCAACACACAAGCTCTCGCAAGGCAGATAGCACGAGGGGTGGAGTCTATCCCTGAGTGTGAAGCTATGCTAAGAACGGTTAACGATGTATATACAGTAGAAGAGCAGCCAGATTCTCGCTATCAACCCGCGGATCCAATTGCCACGCTTCAAGATCTCCGTTCTTGTGATGGCTTGGCGCTTGGAAGCCCGGTTTGGTTCGGCAACATGGCTGGGCCGATGAAGCACTTTTGGGATAGCACTACATCATTGTGGATCAATGGCGATCTTATCGATAAGCCAGCTTGTGTATTTACCTCTTCTTCATCACTGCATGGTGGGCAAGAGACTACGCAGCAGAGCATGATGTTGCCACTGCTTCACCATGGAATGTTAGTGGTCGGCATCCCCTACTCAGAGCCTGCACTGCATACCACTCAAACCGGTGGAACGCCCTATGGCGCAAGCAGCACAGGCGAGAGTGCTTCATTAAGCAAAGAAGAAATTGAGTTGGCGCAGAACCTAGGTAAACGCCTCGCGCGCATCGCGATAAATCAGAAGGGAATCTCTCAATGATGTACATGTCAGAGAAGGCGATGTCTCCTAAGACAAAGCTATTTCGCTACCTAGCATTAGCAGGCAACCTATTGCTGTTAGGTTGGGTTGTGGCTTGGCAGATGACGCTTTCACCGCATCCTCACCTAGACAATGTCACACTCGCTATCGTTTGGGCTGTTCCGTTACTGTTGCCATTACCTGGCATTTTAGTCGGCAAGCCTTATACGCATGCTTGGGCAAACTTCATCTTAATGCTCTACTTCCTGCACGCATTAACCATCCTATACGTAGATGGTGGTGAACGCTTATTAGCTGCTGTTGAGCTACTGCTGACCACGATAGGCTTTGCCGGAAACATCTTATTTACCCGTTTCCGCGCTAAAGAGTTAGGCATCAAGCTTAAGCGCCTTTCTGAAGTAGAAAAGAAAGAGAAGGCAAAGTTCGAGCAATAAGATTGGATTCGACCATACCCAATCAGCTAGCTCAAACAATTAGCGAACAAACAAAAAGCCCTGCCAGATTTCTCTAGCAGGGCTTTCTTTTTATTTATCTTCGTCTACTTACTTTTCGTATAGACGATGAATGTCAGCAATTGCCTAACTGCGGTTCCACTCATACACCAAGCTAGGTTTCGCATGCTGAGGAGTAACCTCTTCTAGCGCTTCGCTACCCGCATCTTCTGAGTTAGCATCCGAGGCAGCTAGCGTATCATCACCAACAACTTCATTACCTTTGATCACTTGAACGTCAGTATCTGTTGCTTCAGTATCAACGACAGGTGTTGAATCATCGTCTACAGACATAGTGTTGTCTTGTGTTTCAAATTCAGGGCTTACTTCTGGTTCGATGTAAGACTCTTCAACCTTCACAACTTGGCGAATACTTGCCACTTCTTGCTCAAACTCTTGTTGAGTCGACAGCAAGTGAATACGGAACGTCACTTCGTTGTTTTGAATCTTAAGAATATCTAGACTAGCAACCGAGTTTAGACGCTTAAGTGCATTCTCTAGCTGGAAGAAGTCTTGAGCATTATTCAGGCTAATAAACTGAGTTAAAATCGACTCTGATGACTCACTCGCCACAGTCACCGCGCTTTTACCCGCGTAGTAGTTACTGATTTGGTCAACTAGCTTCTTCGAAGCCGTTGCACTATTACCCGACACTGAACCTGTGATTGGTGCAGTTGGCGCGCTAGTTAACTGACTTGGTTTTTGGTCGTACAGCGTCCAACGCAATCCTGAAGATTGAGCTTTAATCACTAACACTGCATCTACTGGGTAGCGTTGACTTGCTCTGCTAATTGGTGAAACAAAGCTGCCCCATAAATCTGAGGTCGCGATACCAGTGATATCGTCGAAGTCACCCACTGGCAGAGTCAGAGGTAAACCACGATCTTTTGCACTTGCTTGCATTTGAGCAGCAAGTGGTGAGTTCGAGTGCTCCCACACAATGTTCTTATCGAAGCTGTCTTCTTCCACCAGCCAAACCAAGATGTTTGAGCGAGTTTCAGGCCAGTACGGCAGTTGTGCTTGAGTCAGTAGAGAACGGATTTGGGCACCATTAAAACGCATACGCAATGTTGATTGGTCATTGCGCTCACCAAAACTCATTTGAGACATGTACTGCGCACTCTTACGCATCGCCTTTTGGATGGTCTCATTTGAAGCAACGTCAGTTTGACCAGTCGCACGTATCAATACCTGCTCCATACCGGTATTTCTTGCCACTTGTTCTGGTTGTTTGTCTTCGGCGTTAATCGCAACTTCAGCACTAAAGATATCGACTTTAGTTAAGGCGTAACTCGGGAAGGCTAATAGTCCCATCAACAACAATGCTATGTAGCGCATATTGATCCTAATATTCAATGCTTGTGCCTTGATGATAAGCAACTATGGATTGAGGGGCAAGGTCGTTAGCGCCCACTGTGTTTAATAACCACAAAATATCACCTGACCATGATAAAGCGCTAACTTATAAACCGAATTTTCGGACCTTGTTCGATATAAAACATCACTATGATAAATAAATTTGATCTATTTTGTGTAGCAATCGATTGCTAAGTGATAGAATCGCGCGAATTTTATTTTTCACTTTTCATATAACGACCAATCTAAGGACATATCATGAAAAATGCATTGCAAGGTGCACAAATGCTGTTTGTAGCTTTTGGTGCACTTGTACTCGTGCCGCTACTGACAGGACTTGATCCCAACGTTGCACTCTTTGGCGCAGGTATCGGTACCCTTTTATTCCAACTTATTACACGCCGTTCAGTGCCAATCTTCTTAGCGTCTTCTTTTGCATTCATCGCGCCTATCATGTTTGGCATCCAAACTTGGGGTATTGGTGCAACCATGGGTGGCCTAATGGCAGCAGGTGTTGTGTATGTATTGATGGGTGCTCTTATCAAAGTGAGAGGCGTTGGCTTTATTCATAAGCTGCTTCCACCTGTGGTTGTAGGCCCTGTGATCATGGTGATTGGTTTAGGCTTGGCACCAGTTGCGGTAAACATGGCTTTAGGTAAGACAGGCGATGGCGCCGTTCAACTGGTTGATGCAGACGCAGCACTTTGGATCTCATCGGTTTCACTGCTAGTTACCGTCATCATCAGCGTATTCTCGAAGGGTTTCCTAAAGCTACTGCCTATCTTCGGCGGTATTATCGCAGGTTACATTACGAGTCTATTCTATGGAGCAGTCGACTTTGCACCCGTAGCGCAAGCATCTTGGTTAGCACTACCAAACTTCACTATGCCTGAGTTCAACATCAACGCTATCTTCTTCATGGTGTTTGTTGCGATTGCACCTGCCGTTGAGCACGTAGGTGACATGCTGGCGATTTCTAACGTGACGGGTAAAGACTACCTTAAGAAACCTGGCCTGCACCGCACAATAACAGGCGACGGTGTAGCGACCATTGCAGCTTCTATGCTGGGCGCTCCGCCAAACACAACCTACAGTGAAGTAACTGGCGCAGTAATGCTAACAAAAGCATTTAACCCGGTGATCATGACTTGGGCTGCAGTAACAGCCATAGTTCTTGCATTAGTTGGTAAACTGGGTGCGCTTCTACAAACCATTCCGGTTCCGGTAATGGGCGGCATCATGATTCTTCTGTTTGGTTCTATTGCAACAGTAGGCTTGAATACTCTTATCAAAAACAACGTTGACCTACACAAATCACGTAACCTTGTGATTGTGGGTATTACCCTAGTATTCGGTATTGGCGGAATGGCTTTTGGTATCGGCGACTTCAGCCTACAGGGCGTAAGCTTGTGCGGTATCGTGGCGATTCTACTTAACCTAGTCCTTCCTGAAGAGTTAGGCGACAACACAGTAGTAGACAAAGCTCAAATCGACTAATGGTTGAACCTGGTTAGATTCCACAAAATTTAAGATCAAAAAAGGGAGAGCATCGAATGCTCTCCCTTTTTTATTAATACGGATAATTAAGTCAATTCAGAAGTTTGAAACAGCCGAATCCACTTAACCTACAAACCGAATTACTTAGTACCGAAGATCTTATCACCAGCATCGCCAAGACCAGGAACAATGTAGCCCTTGTCGTTTAGCTTTTCATCGATTGCTGCAGTGTAAAGCTCAACATCTGGGTGCGCTTTTTCTAGAGCTGCAATACCTTCTGGAGCCGCTACAAGCACAAGAATCTTGAAGTGCTTACAACCTTTCTCTTTCATTAGGTCGATAGTCGCGATCATAGAACCACCTGTTGCAAGCATTGGGTCTACCACTAGAGCAATACGCTCATCGATGTTAGATGCAAGCTTGTTGAAGTATGGTACTGGCTCAAGCGTTTCTTCGTCACGGTAGATACCAACAACGCTGATACGTGCACTTGGGATGTGCTCAAGAACGCCGTCCATCATGCCTAGACCAGCACGTAGGATTGGCACTACTGTTACTTTTTTACCTTTAATTTGGTCAACTTCAACTGGGCCGTCCCAACCATTAATAGTTACACGTTCAGTTTCAAAGTCTGATGTCGCTTCGTATGTTAGAAGGCTACCCACTTCTGTCGCTAGCTCACGAAAACGCTTAGTGCTAATCTCACCTTCACGCATCAGGCCAATTTTATGTTTTACTAGCGGGTGTTTCACTTCAACAACTTTCATTTCCAACTCCGGCAATATTTAAACAAACCTGTAGATTATACACGAACTCTAAGGTTATTTCAGAATCTTTATTCTAATAAAAAAAACCGCGCAAACGTTTGCTCTTCATATTCAAGCCCTGTTAGAATAGCGCCGTTTTCACATCCAACTTAAGTTCGAGGACTATCCCGTGAGTGGTAATACTTCTTCTCTAAGCTACAAAGACGCTGGTGTTGATATCGACGCAGGTAATGCACTAGTAGACCGTATTAAAGGTGCTGTTAAACGCACTCGTCGCCCTGAAGTAATGGGCGGTATTGGTGGCTTTGGCGCCCTATGTGAACTTCCAACGAAATACAAAGAGCCAGTACTTGTTTCAGGTACTGATGGTGTTGGTACTAAACTTCGCCTTGCTTTGGATCTGAAAAAACACGACACCATTGGTATCGACCTAGTGGCAATGTGTGTGAACGACCTAATCGTTCAAGGTGGTGAGCCTCTATTCTTCCTAGACTACTACGCAACAGGTAAGCTAGATGTAGACACAGCAGCAGACGTTGTTTCTGGCATCGCCGAAGGTTGTGTTCAAGCGGGTTGTGCACTTATCGGTGGTGAAACCGCTGAAATGCCGGGCATGTACGAAGGCGACGACTACGATGTTGCTGGCTTCTGTGTTGGCGTTGTAGAAAAAGCTGACATCATCGACGGTACTAAAGTAGCTGCAGGCGACGCACTTATCGCTGTTGGCTCAAGTGGCCCACACTCAAATGGTTACTCTCTAATTCGTAAAGTACTGGAAGTATCTGGTGCAGATAAGAACGAAGAGCTAGAAGGTCGCACTATCGGTGAACACCTACTAGAACCAACTAAGATTTACATTAAATCAGCACTTAAGATGATCGCAGAGCATGACATCCATGCTATCTCGCACATTACTGGTGGTGGTTTCTGGGAAAACATCCCACGCGTACTTCCTGAAGGTACTAAAGCAGTGATTGATGGTAAGAGCTGGGAATGGCCTGCTATCTTCAACTGGCTACAAGAGAAAGGCAACGTGGAAACATTTGAAATGTACCGCACTTTCAACTGTGGTGTAGGCCTTGTTGTTGCTCTACCTAAAGACCAAGCAACCGCTGCTGTTGAACTACTGAAAGCTGAAGGCGAAAACGCTTGGGTTATCGGTGAGATCGCGAACGCTGAAGCGGGCGAAGAACAAGTTGAAATCAACTAAGTGAGCACTTCACTCAATTAGTTAATCAATGAGGACCTAATGGTCCTCATTTTGCTATTTGGCCCGCAGAAAACCTTAGTTTATGTAGGTAAATTGTAAACAGTTCAATTAATCAATCATATGACCCACTTTATGAAAAACAATCACTCTCAGAAAACCACTCCGTCTCAGAAAAATATCGTTGTGTTAGTTTCAGGAAGCGGCAGTAACTTGCAGGCGATCTTAGATGCTTGCGACAGCAATATGATTGATGCTTCAGTCAAGGCTGTCTTCTCAAACAAGGCAGAAGCATTCGGCTTAGAACGAGCAAAAAATGCTGGTGTCGATGCACGCTCAGTTAACCCAAAAGATTTCGGCTCGCGTGAAGAATTTGATCATGAACTGATGATTCAGATCGATGCCTATCAACCAGATTTAATCGTATTGGCAGGCTATATGCGTATTTTGAGTTCAGAATTTGTTCGTCATTACGCAGGAAAAATGGTCAATATCCACCCTTCTCTACTGCCTAAATACCCGGGTTTACATACCCACCAGCGTGCAATTGATGCAAAAGACAAAGAGCACGGCACAAGTGTGCACTTTGTAACAGAAGAGCTCGACGGCGGTCCTGTTATCTTACAAGCCAAGGTTCCTGTGTTTGAGGACGATGATGCCGAGCTGCTAGCGAGGCGAGTACTCACTCAAGAACACACAATCTATCCAATGGTTTGTAAGTGGTTCGCAGAAGACCGTTTATCTATGATTGATGGACAAGCGGTGTTAGACGGAAAAGTACTAGGCAAACACGGTTACGCAGAAGAGTAGGATCAAGAATACAAAAAGGCCGTTAACTGACGAGTGCAGTTAACGGCCTTTTTTATCGAATCAAGTACTGAGAGGTTTAGCTCAATGGTTCAGTAGGCGCTTGGCTTGCGACCTTTTTAGGAGCATAAGCGACATCTTCCAGATCCTTGTGATTATTGCCAATCAATTCACCTGAATGGAACAAGGCGTATTCACCCGGCTTCATTCTAAACCACTCTTCATTACCAGTGAGGGGTTGAGTAGCCACTACCGTCACCACATCATTCGGTGTGGTTTCTTCTTGGAAGTTAATCTCGACGTCTTCATCAATTAAGCTCGCGTTACCAAAAGGCGCGCGTCTCGTAATCCAGTACAAGTGGTTAGTACAGTATGTCATTACGTACTCACCATCGCTCAACAACATGTTGAAAACGCCCTTCTCTCGTAGCTTGTCGCAACACTCTGCAACGAAGCGGAACATGCCTTCCATGTCTTGTGGTGGTTCAGGAAAACGCTCTTCCAGTTGCTTAAGTAACCAACAGAATGAACGCTCGCTGTCAGTTTCACCAACCGGTCTAAAACGCCCACTCACTAAGTCATCGTAATCTGATAGTTGGCCATTGTGAGCAAAGGTCCAGTATCTTCCCCAAAGCTCACGAGTGAAAGGGTGTGTATTCTCTAGATTAACACCACCACGGTTGGCTTGACGGATGTGGCTGACAACAGCTTGGCTTTTAATTGGGTAGTTTTGAACCAATTCAGCGATCTTAGATTCACAGCTAGGGTTAGGATCTTTAAAGGTACGAAAGCCCTTGCCCTCATAAAAGGTGATCCCCCAACCATCACGATGTGGGCCAGTATTGCCACCGCGCTGCATAAGACCAGTGAAGCTAAAACAAATATCCGTAGGCACATTCGCGCTCAT
Organism: Vibrio sp. 10N.261.52.A1; assembly: GCF_002876325.1. Classification (NCBI taxonomy): domain Bacteria; kingdom Pseudomonadati; phylum Pseudomonadota; class Gammaproteobacteria; order Vibrionales; family Vibrionaceae; genus Vibrio; species Vibrio sp. 10N.261.52.A1. The sequence continues at coordinate 12,775 of NZ_MCYD01000525.1, read as the reverse complement.
ACCGAGCAATTCACACATGGTTTAATCTACTCCCTATTAAAACCAATAGAGCCACAAACCTAGGCTCTATATGTCTGTAAAACTGTTATTCCATCTCTTTTTCGACAAGCTGAATCACAATATGGATGATCTTAATGTGAATCTCTTGGATGCGGTCTGCGTAACCAAAATGTGGCACACGGATTTCAATGTCCGCGCAACCTGCCATTTTACCGCCATCTTTACCAGTCAGAGCGATAGTCTTCATGCCTTTCGCTTGAGCTGCTTCAATGGCTTTTAGGATGTTGCCTGAGTTACCAGACGTTGATAGACCGAATAGCACATCGCCTTTACGGCCAACCGCTTCTACATAACGAGAAAATACGTGGTCGTAGCCGAAGTCATTACTTACACAAGATAAGTGGCTAGGGTCTGAAATCGCAATACCAGCGTAGCCTGGGCGGTTTTCACGGTATCGGCCAGTCAGCTCTTCTGCGAAGTGCATTGCATCACAGTGTGAGCCACCGTTACCACAAGAAAGCACTTTACCTTCCTGTTTGAATGAGTCAGCAATCAGTTTTGCCGCTGCTTCAATTTGAGCAATATTATGATCATCACTCAAAAACTTGTTAAGAACGTCAGCAGCTTCGTTCAATTCACTTTTGATTAGGTCTTGGTACATAAGGCTTATCTCTTATTTTTATGACGCAGCTTAGCGTGCGCGATATGAGAGCTGAGGTTTTTCCCCTCTTTTACCTGAGTTTACCCACAAACATGAAATAGTGTCGACAGTTAAGCCCAAAGATTGCCACCTTAATTAGTCAGTCATCGCCAATTCGTCCAAATAATCGCCACCAACCTCTCACAATTAGAATTTTAACTCTACTCAGATCACTTTTTATTCAACTTTGAGTTTTACAAATATTTAATATTTTGTTTACACTTAACTGGTTAGACCTCTTACCTAAAACTTAATAACGATAAGTGATCTCTGAAAAGGAAATCGATCATGAATATATTGCTCTCCCTACTCGGCATGACAGCTATCTTAGGTGTCTGTCTCTACCACAGAGTTAGCTTGGTACGCGCATTAATCGCACTAACTGGCGCAATGGTAGCTTTAACACTATTTGGCGACGTAGCGGTTACTGGCTGGCTTTGTTACCTATTAGCGGTTGCTATTTTTGCTGTACCAGCCATTCGACAAACTCTCATCAGCCAAAAAGCACTTTCTGTATTTAAGAAAGTACTGCCGGCGATGTCTCAGACAGAAAAAGAAGCACTGGAAGCCGGTACTGTTTGGTGGGAAGCAGAGTTATTCAAAGGCAAACCTGAGTGGAAAAAACTACAGAACATCGCTGACCCAAAACTGTCTGAAGCGGAACAAGCGTTCCTCGATGGTCCAGTAAACACAGTGTGTGAAATGGTCAATGATTACCAAGTCACTCATGAGCTTGCTGATTTACCACCAGAAGTGTGGCAGTACCTGAAAGACCACAAGTTCTTCGCGATGATCATCAAGAAAAAATATGGTGGCTTAGAATTCTCAGCTTACGCTCAGTCTTTGGTTCTACAAAAACTAACGGGCGTATCTAGCGTACTATCATCAACCGTTGGTGTACCTAACTCATTAGGCCCTGGTGAGCTGCTGCAACACTACGGTACAGAAGAGCAAAGAAACCACTACCTTCCGCGCTTGGCTGAAGGTAAAGAGATCCCTTGTTTTGCCCTAACTAGCCCAGAAGCAGGCTCTGATGCGGGTTCAATCCCAGATTACGGTGTGGTTTGTAAAGGTGAATGGCAAGGCGAAGAAGTTCTTGGTATGCGCCTGACTTGGAACAAGCGCTACATCACTCTTGCACCGGTTGCGACCGTACTGGGTTTGGCCTTTAAACTGCGAGACCCAGAAGGCTTACTAGGCGATCAGCAAGATCTTGGTATCACTTGTGCTCTTATCCCAACTGATTTGAAAGGCGTGGAGATTGGCAACCGCCACTTCCCACTAAATGTTCCTTTCCAAAATGGTCCAACTCAAGGTAACGATATTTTCGTTCCTATTGATTTCATTATTGGTGGTCAGAAAATGGCAGGCCAAGGTTGGAGAATGCTGGTTGAATGTCTGTCAGTTGGCCGTGGTATCACACTGCCATCAAACTCAACCGGTGGCATCAAAACAGCAGCACTTGCGACTGGCGCTTACGCTCGTATTCGTCGCCAATTTAAGCAACCCATTGGTCGCATGGAAGGGGTTGAAGAGCCACTAGCACGCCTCGGTGGTAATGCTTATGTCATGGATGCAGCAAGTAACCTGACCGTTGCTGGTATTGACCTTGGTGAAAAACCTTCGGTTATCTCTGCAATCGTTAAGTATCACTGTACGCACCGTGGTCAACGCAGCATCATCGATGCAATGGACATCGTAGGTGGTAAGGGTATTTGCTTGGGTCCATCTAACTTCCTAGCTCGTGGCTACCAAGGTTCACCTATCGCGATTACCGTTGAAGGCGCAAACATCCTGACTCGTTCAATGATCATCTACGGTCAAGGTGCGATTCGTTGTCACCCTTACGTTCTTAATGAAATGGAAGCAGCATACTCTGAAAGTAGCGATGCTCTAGACAAGTTTGATTCAGCGTTAGCAGGGCACGTTAGCTTTACGCTAAGTAACCTAGTTCGTAGTTTGTGGTTTGGTTTAACTGATGGCCGTGGTTCGGACACACCAACACCTGCCAATAACACCGATAAGCAGACAAAGCGCTACTACCAACAGCTGAACCGTTACAGTGCTAACCTAGCGCTACTGTCTGACATTTCAATGGCTGTATTAGGCGGCTCACTGAAACGTAGAGAGCGTCTATCTGCCCGTCTAGGTGATATCCTGAGTCAACTTTACCTTGGTTCTGCAACACTAAAACGCTTTGAGAGCGAAGGCAGCAATGCAGAAGATCTACCGCTAGTACACTGGGGTATGCAAGACAGCTTGCGTCAAACTGAAGTGGCAATTGATGAGTTCTTAGCAAACTTCCCTAACCCAGTGGTTGGACGCCTTCTACGTGTTGTATTGATGCCATTTGGCCGTATTCGCCGCGCACCAAACGACAAACTGGACAGCAAAGTTGCACACATCCTACAAACACCGAGTGCAACACGCTCACGTATCGGCCGTGGTCAATACTTAGCGGATACTCAGTACAATGCCGTAGGTAAGATCGAGAAAGCATTGGAGGTTATTCTTCAAGCTGAGCCTCTGTTCGACAAAGTCTGTAAAGAGACGCATCAGAAACGCGCCTTCCTACGACTGGATTTGGTCGCTCAATTAGGTCTTGAGAAAGGCATTCTGACTGAGAAAGAAGCGGCACTGTTAGAGAGTGCAGAGCAACATCGACTGTACACCATCAACGTTGATGACTTCTCGCCAGAGGAACTAGCAGCAAAGCCCCAGTATCCGGGCCAATCGATAGATAACGTAGCCTAGATTTAGCTATAAAAACAAAACGGGACTCCTATGAGTCCCGTTTTTTTATTCTAGATATGATGAACTGTCACATGTTCCGAGTGCGAGATTGAGTAGCTCTCTCAAAATAACTCAATCAAGCAGATGGTTACTTAGGAGCCTTAAGTTGCATCTCTGGTTGAGCTCTCTTCTTGGCAGTCACTTTACGAACCACAAACCAAATCAGTAGACCCAATAGAATAGCAACCACGTTACCTACCCCAATAATAATCATACTACGTTGTCTGTCTTCTTCTCGCTTCTTGAGTATCATCATCTCAGTAGCGATACGCTTTTGCTCGGCTAACGCTTCTTCTTGCAGGCGGCGGGATTCCGCTAAATCAATATCTTGAACCACACTGTAAGAGTGCTCGGAAATTGGGAACGTCAATGGGCGCTGGCTAGAAGCATCGGTGGCATAAACCATTCCAGACCAGTTATAAATCCCAAGTTCACCATTATAAGGGATCTCCAAAGGCACCTTCATCGCATCGACATCCGCTTGCCCTTGCTCATACATCACGTATTCATCTGATGCTTTATGCTCAACGTGCACCGCTAACGAACTCGGCTCTATCATTCCCTGCTCGCCAGAGACCACGATAGTATGAGGTAAGCCATCTTTGCGAGACTGGATAAAGGTGGTGGTAATAGGTGTCGGATAAACCAAAACTTCTTGTTCTTGCGCTCGTAAAAACACGCCATTGCCAGAAGTAATACGTACGCGGTATTTGCCCGGCTCAATATCAATCGGCAGTGACACAGTGAATACGCCGTCTCCCGCTTTCTCGTCGAGATCCACACCGTCGTCAGCAAACTCGCCCATCACAACAGGCACAGGACGAGCTTCTCTCACTAAAGATTCTTCGTTTTCGACAAATTTAGTAAACGTCACCTTGAGCTTCACTCGATCAAGGAAATCACGCAGCACCAAGGGCTTACCATCAGAGGTGAGACGGGCAGTGAATTTAATACGCTCTGTCTGGTACAGCTTGTTTGGAAATTCATTCGCATCCAAAACAAGATGAGACAGTAGCTTGATATTGTTCTTAGGAGAGACCTTACCTACCGCTTGCCATGGGCCCGGCATCGGCTTATCAATAGAGACAATGTCCATTGAGGATTCTTCATACCAACGGACATTATCAGCGTTACGCCAAGAGTAGTATTTCTTGCCGTCAGGACGAACCAGAACGACAGGTTTAGAGTTATCGGCTCGATAAATTATAAAGGTAATTTGTTCTATGCTGGGATCAACTCGGAATCGGTTGTCCAATAAACTCATTACGGATTCTGTTGCCGCGTGCAAGCTAAAGCTTAACAGCAATAAACAACCGGTAGCCAATACCCTTAACATACTTTCTCCCTACTGACGCCAGAGGCAGCTTCCGCTTTTCTCGACGAGATCTAAACGACTTTGATGCGCTTCTACTTCATCGGCCGTTGCTCGTAAAACCTTTAGGGATTTTCGACCACTTTCTACTCTTCGGATACTTTCTACGCCACCTTCTTGCTGACCAGCGTTAAATTGCAGTGACGTTTGTCCACCCGTCATCAATAAATAGACGTCGGCTAGGATCTCCGCATCGAGCAAAGCGCCGTGGAGAGTACGGTGCGAGTTATCGATGCCATAACGTTCACATAAGATATCTAGATTGTTTCTTTTACCCGGGAATATCTTTTTCGCCATGTCCAGGGTATCGGTAACTTTACAGTAATCGTCTGTCTTACCGATAGTAGGGTCCAGTTTCTCAAACTCGTAGTCCATGAAGCCGGTATCGAAGGGCGCGTTGTGAGCCACCAGCTCAGCGCCTTTGATGAAGTCGAGAAACTCTTTGTGAATGTCTTGGTATTCAGGCTTGTCGACCAAGAATTCATCAGTGATACCGTGAACGCCAATCGCCTCTTCTTGAATAGCGCGATCTGGCTTAATGTAAACGTGGAAGTGGCGCCCAGTTAACTTACGGTTGATGATCTCTACGGCACCGATCTCCACGATGCGGTGACCCATGTAGTGAGGGCCACCTTCGGTATTCATACCGGTTGTTTCGGTATCGAGTACGACGATGCGCTTGTTTTCATTCGAACTGTTTTTTTCGTTCGCGGTTTGTTCTGGAGTGCTACTGGTATTCATAAGGATAACTGTGTCAGACTATGCCGATAATGTGCTTGAGGTAATAGTATCAAATCATGACGAAACAAGTTGAAATTTTCACTGATGGTTCTTGTTTAGGCAATCCAGGGCCTGGCGGCTATGGCATCGTACTTCGCTACAAGAAAGTAGAGAAGACGCTCGCGCAAGGCTATACCCTAACGACCAACAACCGCATGGAAATGCTCGCTGCTGTTGTTGCACTGCAGACCCTAAAAGAGCCGTGTTCTGTGATTCTCACTACCGACAGCCAATACGTTCGTCAAGGCATCACTCAGTGGATACATAACTGGAAAAAGCGTGACTGGAAAACCGCCGACAAAAAACCGGTAAAAAACGCTGATCTTTGGCAAAAACTCGATAAAGAGACAGCACGTCACACTGTCGATTGGCGTTGGGTGAAAGGACACGCAGGTCACCGAGAGAATGAAATGTGTGATGAGCTGGCGCGTACCGCTGCCGAAAACCCAACCCAAGAAGACACGGGCTATCAGCCAAGTTAAGATTTGGGGCGGGTAAAGATATCCAATAGCAAAAAGCCGACTATGTGTCGGCTTTTTCTGTTTTTAGCGGGCGAAGTGCACGAATGGAATGCAACGTGCAGCGAGTATCAGTCCTAAAGCTAGCGCCAACCGGAGAGAAGCGTCGTTTGAGGTGCCAGTGTGGCTTAATAGGCTTGAGCGGATAAGTGCGCTTGCGAGCAACGATAAAGTATTGGCTTCCAGCAAACGAGGCACAGCCACCTAACGCGTTCTCAAGCCAGGTCCACATCGCTTGATACTTACTCATCGGGAACAATGCATAAGTATCACAATGAATGACTTCATAGTTCAGAACGCCTAACCAGTCTTTTACACGACTTGGCGTATACATTCGCCCACTCCAAGGTAAACTGTTCTTGCGCCAAGGCATTAAACTGGCAAGCCCAGTGACACTGAATGGGTTAAAGCCGGTGATGATGATATAGCCATCGTCCATCATCACTCGATCGACTTCTCTTAATAGTCGATGTGGGTCGTTGCTATAATCTAATTGATGACTAAGTACCACAACATCAAAACTTTTCTCCAAAAAGGGCAAATTATAGCCATCCGCTATCACATTATGTAATGGGTTCTGGATATCTAGGTTTACTTGATGTTGAATGTTGCATGTGCAGCTAGAAATCTCACTGCTGAGACCGCCGAGCTTGAGCATATGGTAACCAAATAACTTTGGGCACCACTCATCGAGTCGAGTTTGAATTGATTCTCTCAACCAGTCCCCATTGTGCAATTGTGCCCAAGTGTAAGGACGCTCAAACTTCTTTCTGCTACGTGCTGGCTTCATCAATAATCTGTCTCACTTATTCTGTCGCACTGAAAGTGACTGGAGAACCAATAATGTTACATATCAAAAGCATACCTGCATTTAACGACAATTACATCTGGCTGATTGAAAATAGCGATCGCCGTTGTGCTGTCGTCGACCCCGGCGATGCGGCTCCAGTATTAGAGTACTTAGCACACCATGAGCTAACTTTAGATGCAATCTTGATTACGCACCACCACCACGATCACATTGGTGGCGTTCCAGAGTTAGTTAGACAGTTTCCAGGTGTTGATGTCGTAGGTCCGAAGAATGAGCCTATCCCAACATTGACACACCCAGTGGATGATGGAGACCAACTGGAGTTGTTTGGCGAAGTATTCTTGGTTCTTGGGTTAAGCGGGCACACGGCGGGCCATATCGGTTACGTTGGTGATGCAAAGCTATTCTGTGGCGATGTACTGTTCTCAGCGGGCTGTGGTCGTATCATGGAAGGCACTCCGCAACAGATGTTTGATGCATTAAATAAGATTACGGCGCTTCCTCAAGAAACCGAGGTCTATTGTGCACATGAGTACACAGCAGCCAATATCGCTTTCGCACTTGCAGTTGAGCCAGATAACCAACATTTGCAGCAATATCGCGACCAAGTGAACCGACTTCGCGCACAAAATAAGTCGACCATCCCCACAAATTTGAGACAAGAGAGATTTGTTAACCCTTTCTTGCGCTACACCGAACCAAGTGTAGTGAAATCAGTATCTAATCGCACTGAACAGACCGATCCTTTGTCGGTATTTACCGCTTTACGTGCGTGGAAGAACGAATTTTAACAAATACAGACTTGTCACTTATAGGGAGTGGCAAGTATTATCATCGGCCGTTTATTAAAAAGGCTGTAACATGCGAGTTAAGTACAGCTGGGCTTTGGTATTACTACTATCTGGTTGCCAATTAACTCAGTCAGAGAATCCAGACCAAGCTTCCGAGCAAACCAACACATCTCCTACAGAAGTTTCTCAAGCGAACGTTTCACCTGAAGCGACCAAAGAAGAACAAAAAGTTGAAGCACCTGTCGTTACTCCACAAACACAAGAAGATGTTTGGAAACGTATTGCGATGCAACTTGAAATGGAAGTACCAGACCAAAAGAAGGTCGACTACTACCGAACTTGGTATCTAAAACACCCTAGTCATCTAAAAACCGTCTCCAAGCGAGCTGAGCCTTTCCTTTACTTGATCACCACCAAGATCGAAGAAAGAGACCTACCTTTAGAACTGGCATTGCTGCCGGTTGTTGAAAGCTCGTTCGACGCATTTGCTTATTCTCACGGCAGTGCTGCTGGTCTATGGCAATTCCTCGCTGGCACGGGTAAAGACTACGGACTTGAGCAGAACTTCTGGTACGACGGCCGCCGTGATGTTGCTGCTTCAACCGATGCTGCGTTAGATTTTCTAACCGACCTAAACAGACGTTTTGATGGCGACTGGCAACACGCAATCGCGGCATACAACAGTGGTGGTGGTCGTGTAAACAGCGCAATTCGTAAGAACAAGAAGCTTGGCAAACCAATCGACTTTTTCTCACTAGACCTGCCGAAAGAGACTAGCAGCTACGTACCTAAACTGCTGGCACTGGCAGACGTAATTGCCAACCAAGAAAAGTACGGCATTGATATTCCTGCAATTTCAAACAAGCCAGTACTAACTCTAGTTAACCCAGAAGAGCAACTGGATTTGGCTATTGCTGCGAACTACGCAGGCATTCCAGTAAAAGAACTGCAAGGCTATAACCCTGCCTATAACCAGTGGGCGACGGCACCAGAAAAACACCAACAATTACTGCTTCCCCTAGACTCAGTTGAAAAATTCAACAAAGAAGTCACGGCCAACAAAGGCAAAGGCATGAAGCTAGTACGTTACAAGGTTCAATCTGGCGACAGCATCAGCGTACTGGCAAACAAATACAACACCACCAGCAAAGTGATTCGCTCAGCGAACGGTTTAACCAACAACAACATTCGTATTGGTCAACATCTACTGATCCCAACCTCGACCAAAGACGATAAGACTTACGCACTCAGCGCTTCTAACCGCCTAGCAAGCACACAGTCAAAGAGTCGCGGTCAATATAAGCTAACCCACAAAGTAAAAAGTGGTGACAGCTTATGGACCATTGCGCGTGCCAATAAGGTATCTCACCAGTCACTAGCGAAGTGGAACGGTATGGGACCACGTGACACCTTACGAATTGGTCAAGAACTGGTCATCTGGAAGAACGGTTCTGACGGCGCCATCATCCGTACCATCTTCTATAACGTAAGATCAGGTGACACAGTCAGCGGTATTGCATCAAAGTTCAAGGTAAAGAGTTCAGATGTTGTAAAATGGAACACTTTGCAGAACCAGAAATACTTACAGCCAGGACAAAAACTGAAGCTGTATGTTGATGTAACTAAGGTAAGTGTATGAACCCGTCAAGTAACCCACTCGTCATGCTGTTGGATATATTCCGTTCACCAACAGCTTGTTTCTTAGCGCTTTATCAGCGAAGTGCTTGGGGATGGCAACCCTACGTCGTATTAATGCTCAGCCCATTTTTATTTTGGGGTGCTTATTTTTCGAATGTAGATTTTGCTTGGTTAAGTGCTGAGCTATCTAAGCAATTAGCTCAAACAAACCCAGACCAGTTGGCGTTACTTGATAGTAATACTCTACTTGCCAGTGAAATTATCAGCGATGTGTTTAGCCGCACGCTCACTATCGTTCTTTTGGCATTTTGGTTTAACCTTGCAACCAAACCAAGTCAACATCAGCATAGCTTTTGGCGATGGTTTGCAGCAGCATCAGTTATCATCTTCCCTGCAGTTTTAGGTGATATTGCGAGCTACGCAAGTCTAATCCTAAAGCACGGTCATGTGATGAACTACGCCGCTGACTTGAACAGCTTAAACGGCTTAATCAAGTTGCCGCTTACAAGTGATTGGTCACAATTTGCTAGCTCTTTACCACTGCTACTGCCTTGGTACATCGTACTTGGTTACGCAGCGGTATTAACGTGGACAGAGTTTGAGCGTGGACAAGCACTGGTAATTTCAGGCTTGCCGTGGATTGGCTATTACCTAATCTGGGCTATCTACATTTTAGTTTCGTAGATAACCGTTACTGAGTCTTATCTTTACGCTATTTAGCCTTAAAAGTGACTAACATTGGATTATGATCAGAAGCGTCCGTCATGGGCGCTTTTGCTTTTTCTACCTCTAGCCCACGATAAAATACATGGTCTAGCACTAACCCCGTTATGAACTGAGTGCGGTTATCAGGCTCAAAAGCGACCTCCGCCAAGCCTACCTTTTCCAATGCCTCTTTCAATACGGTAAAACGAGCCTCACTCCAGCTATTAAAGTCACCAGCAAAAATAACTGGCCCACGATACTTTTGTAGATTGTCGGTTAAGCTCTTGAGTTGAGCTTCATAATCTTCAGTACCAAAGGTAAAGTTCACAGCATGAATGTTGATCACCGCCAACTCCTCACCATTGCTCAACTTGTAACGGGACCATAGAGCAGACTTAGGTAACTGCAACCAAGGCTCTTCATGAGTATAAGCACAAGCCTCGATAGGCAAATGAGTCGCGAGGTTGAGCACACCAGCACTTTTTTCAAATGCCTCAAACGCATTGACTCGAGTACTTCCCCATTGACCACTCGTTACCCACTGACGAAGTCCATCCGTCATGCTCGCTTCTTGCAGCAGTACTAAATCGCTTCCCGCAGTGAGCTTATTAAGTTCCGTCTGCCAATGACTGCGATTTTGCTTATAAATATTCCATACTGTGAGGCTTAAGCCGTCAGACACATCCAGCGCTTTAGGTTCAGAGTTTTGGTAGCAACTGTAGATGTCATTGCTGGTATTTGGAGAAGACGTAATAAGATTGGGCTTATTTGGGATCACGAAAATAAAGTGAAAACTAACAACAGCCAGTGTTATCAGTAATGTGATAACTATGATGGTTTTCTTGAACATAAAGCACCCTACCAGAAATGAAAAAGGAGCGATAAACGCTCCTTTTAGGGTAATAGTTTTTTTATACGGCGTCTTCGTCTTCTTCGCCAGTACGAATACGTACCACACGTTCAACGTCAGTGATGAAGATCTTACCGTCGCCAATTTTACCAGTTTGAGCCGTCTCGATAATGGTATCAACACATTGGTCTGCTACTTCATCAGTAACAACGATCTCTAACTTAACTTTAGGCAAAAAGTCGACCATGTACTCTGCGCCACGGTATAGCTCAGTATGACCCTTTTGGCGTCCGAAACCTTTAACTTCAGAGACCGTCATACCCGTAATGCCCACTTCTGCAAGCGCCTCACGTACATCATCAAGTTTGAATGGCTTGATAATGGCTTCAATCTTTTTCATGTTCATCCCTTAAACTGTGCGAATGGCTCATTATCGGATAGCTATAGTAAACATTCAATGAAAAAAGCCAGAGCTTTAAAGCTCTG
>NZ_MCYD01000525.1:0-565 GCF_002876325.1 Vibrio sp. 10N.261.52.A1 | reverse complement strand
AGCTTTAAAGCTCTGGCTCGAAATTCATCGTATTGTTTAATCTGTGCTTTAAGAAGGGTTTACTTAAGGCTTGCGTAGTAAGCAGCTAGATTAGCAATATCTTCATCATTCAGCATTGAAGCTTGAGCCTGCATGACAGCAGCCAAACCACCGGTGCGCTGGCCGTTCTTATATGCGTTGATTGATGAAGCAATGTATTGCTCGTTTTGACCTTTAAGGTTTGGGTAACCCGGGATCACTGCGATACCGTCAGCACCGTGACAAGCTGCACATACTGCTGCTTTTGCTTGTCCTGCAGCAACATCACCTGCCAGAGCGTTACCACTCAATAGTCCAAGTCCAAGAACTAATCCTAGTGTAATTTTCTTCATTGCATATTCCATTAATTATTTTTATTAAAGTGACATAGAATTGTGACACAAACTTTTTCTAGTTGCTCCAAAGCGCTTCACAATCTTGACCATCGTAGTTTTTATCTACGAATAACCCTAAAACAGCGATCACTCGATCACCATCCATTAATATAGGCGTTCTGCGCCTCAACCAGCTAGGCACTTGATACTCT
>NZ_MCYD01000524.1:0-330 GCF_002876325.1 Vibrio sp. 10N.261.52.A1 | reverse complement strand
AACGACGGCGCGGTGGTGTCGGGCGTGAGCACGACGGCGACAGAATCGGATGCCGCTTACAGCCTCAACCTGCTGTCGAACAGCAGCGATGCGGATGCGAGCGATGAACTGAGTGTTGCGAATGTCGTGAAAACCGGCGGTGATGACAGCGGTATCACGGTGAATGCGGACGGCACGTTGAGCATAGATCCAAATGCCTACAACGCCCTGGCGACAGGCGAAAGCTCGGTCATTACTTACAGCTACGATGTGGTAGAAAAAGATGACGAGGGCAATGTTCTAGGCACGACGTCAACGACGGCGACGATCACCATTACGGGTGAAAACGAC
>NZ_MCYD01000523.1:0-3422 GCF_002876325.1 Vibrio sp. 10N.261.52.A1 | reverse complement strand
GAATCTGTTTATTGCTTCTTTTATTTTGAAGCGAAAAATAAAACAGACCCGATATTACCAAAGGTGGGGCAGGGATCAACAAAAAAGCCCCTAAACGGGGCTTTTTTGGACGAAAAATTGATTTGACCACATATTATTGTTGGTTCTCTTTTTCCGTAAAGATACCTGCAAATAGCGCTGTACTTAGGTAACGCTCACCAGAGCTTGGAAGTACAGTGACAATGGTTTTTCCTGCAAATTCAGGTAGTTCAGCGATTCTGTTCGCGGCTACTACTGCTGCACCTGAAGAGATACCTGCAAGGATACCTTCTTCTTTCATTAGTCGTTGAGCCATTTCAATTGCTTCTTCAGAAGTTACTGACTCTACGCGGTCGATAAGTTCTAAATCTAAGTTTCCAGGGATGAAACCGGCACCGATACCTTGGATTTTGTGCGGAGCTGGTTTGATTTCCTGACCTGCAAGTGCCTGTGCGATTACTGGAGATTCTGCTGGTTCTACCGCGACAGAAGTGATGGCTTTGCCTTTTTCACCTTTAATGTAACGACTTGTACCAGTGATAGTACCGCCTGTGCCTACGCCAGCTACAAACACGTCAATCTCGCCGTCTGTTGCTTCCCAGATTTCAGGACCGGTTGTTTGTTCGTGAATCTGTGGGTTAGCTGGGTTGTTGAACTGTTGTAGTAGTAGGTATTTGTCTGGATCTGAAGCAACAATCTCTTCTGCTTTAGCAATCGCGCCATTCATGCCTTTTGGTGCTTCAGTCAGTACTAGGTTTGCGCCAAGCGCTTTAAGCAGCTTACGACGCTCTAAGCTCATTGACTCAGGCATAGTTAGTGTAAGTTTGTAACCACGCGCTGCTGCTACGAACGCCAGTGCAACACCTGTATTACCACTGGTTGGTTCAACAAGCTCGATACCTGGCTTAAGGGTACCTGCTTTTTCTGCTTCCCAGATCATGTTAGAACCGATACGACACTTAACACTGAAGCTAGGGTTACGAGCTTCGATCTTAGCTAGGACGTTACCTTTGCTTACTTTGTTTAGGCGGACTAGAGGTGTATTACCAATCGTTAGGGTGTTGTCTTCGTAGATCTTGCTCATGCGATATTCCTTCATTTAATGACAGCACTAAACGTATGTATATCAATCACTTTACCGTCTAGTGTCTTTCGATGTTTGTTTAGCTTGAATTTAGATTAAACAAGTTGAAAAAAAGGTAAAAGGATTAAAAAGTTATATCATATAGATATGTAGCAGAATTGACGCCTATCTACAGTGAAATCAGAACTTCAAATAGATAGGCGAATACAGAGGGGAGAATTAGCGAGAGCGTAGAGCTTGGTCTTTAAATTCAGCAACCCACATTGCAGTTGCACCACACACAGCAACCGGCATTACGATAAGGTTAAGAACGGGAATAGTAGTAAACACAGAAACAAGTGCACCAAAGCTGTAGCTCTTACCTTGTTTTTGTTTCAAATTATTTCTCATGTCATCAAATTTGATTTTATGGTTGTCGAATGGGTAGTCGGCGTATTGAATCGCTAGCATCCATGCGGTGAAGATGAACCATAAAAACGGCGCAACGGTTTGACCGAGTGCCGGAATCAATAAAAGTAGGAATAAACCGATCGCTTTTGGCAGAACGTAGACAAGTTTGCGCCACTCTCTTGCTAAAATGCGCGGCGTATCTTTTAAAACATCCAGCAAACCATCGTCATTGACTTTTTTACCGCTAAGCAGCTCTTCGACTTTTTCTGAGAGTAGCCCGTTGAAAGGAGCGGCAATGAAATTGGCAAGGGTGCTAAAGAAATATGAAAAGGTTGCTAAGACAGTTAACACCAATAGTGGCCATAAGATATAGGACAACCATGACAAGAAGCTTGGTAAACCTTCCATCCAGCCCTCAATCCAAGTGTTTAAGTTAGAGAAGATATAAAACAACGCACCACCAACCAGCAGGACGTTAGCGATAAGAGGAAGTAGCACAAATTTACGAATGCTCGGTGACAACGCGATTTTTATTCCGAAAACAAAATAGCCAAAGCCAGAGCGGGGAACAGATTCAATAGTCATATTTAATTAAGGTCACATGTGAATTTGGTTAAATAGCAAACACGTCTAGTGTACTCGACCGAAATTAAGAAAAAAAGCGTGGTGAAAATCACACCATCTAAGGAACTAATTGTATTAAGTTGTTCTAAAACAGTGGCTACTTTTGATAGAGTAGTGAGATTGGTCAAATTAACCCAACTTAGTGACAGCGTTTTGCCGCTAGTTGACTAAGAAAGCTGAGAGCGAAAAATGCAGGAATTGCGATTTGTACTCATTATTGTTGGCGCACTAGCTATCGCCGCATTATTGTTCCACGGTTTGTGGACGAGTAAAAAAGAAGGGAAAGCAAAGTTTGGAGATAAGCCACTTGGCAAGCTAGATAATGATAGCTTAGACGATGCTGAAACCATCCCAAACCGTTCATTCGCCCCAGAAGATGATTTTGAAATAATCCGAAAAGAGCGTAAAGAGCCGGATTTTGCGGTATCGCCATCTGCGGCTGATCCGCTGATCGATTCAGATCCGCTTACAGCACCACAATCAAAAGAAGAGCAACAAGACGATATCGAGTTGAATGATTTGCCTTCTTTCAGTGTTGAAGACCCTATCAAGGTTGATAGCGAACCGGAAGATGCTGAACAAGCGGTAGAACCAGAGGTTCCTAGCTTCGAACTGACCGATGAGCAAAAAGAGAGCCATGCAGGTTTTAAAGAGCAGTACGGCTCTTTTGAAGAAGTTGAAGCAGAACAAGTTGCTGAGCCTGTAGTCGCAAGTGAGCCAATGGCTTCACAACAAACTTTCACTGCAAGCGAACCATTCGCAGCTAAAGAGAGTGTTGCTCCACAAGCAGCAGCTCCTGTTGAAGAAACAAAGCAAGATGAAGAGTTAGGCTTAGAGGTTATTGTCCTCAATGTTCACTGTGCTGGAGAGATCCCATTTGTTGGTACTGAACTTTTCCGCAGCATGGAGAACAATGGCTTAACCTACGGTGAGATGTCTATTTACCACTGCTTTGCACAATCAGCTGATGAGCCTAAGGTTATCTTCAGTGTCGCAAATATGATGCAGCCTGGTACTTTAGAGCATGATGATCCAGCTGACTTTACGACTAAAGGTATTTCGTTCTTCATGACACTGCCATGCTATGGTCAAGCTGATCAAAACTTCAATGTGATGTTGAGTGCAGCACAGAAGATTGCTGATGATATGGGCGGAAACGTTCTGGATGAATCACGCAACCTAATGACACCAAACCGTTTATCAGACTACCGCAAACAGATTAGGGACTTCATGTCGGCAGCGAACGCTTAGCCATATTGTTTAGCCTAGTAAATAATCTATATTTATAGAAAAGGGCTCCTAAGGG
>NZ_MCYD01000522.1:0-6712 GCF_002876325.1 Vibrio sp. 10N.261.52.A1 | reverse complement strand
CTACATTTGCCTAACTCAACAGGTAAACTGCTATTACGGGAAGTACAGAGCTTTTCAGCCCCAACGAGAAGACGATTAAGTTCTATATGAATGACGGACATAACACTCCTTGTAACTTCATAGAAATTCTCAAAGTTGAAATCCCTTTTGAAAGTTTAGGACTCAACTGAAATTTTAGCGAACCCTCCCAAACAAAATCCCGACCGCGCTCCCATAAACCAATCATACTCACTAGCGCTGTCTCAAACCAAACATTCATTAGCCCTTTTCACCATAAAGCAAGCATATGGAATTTCACAAAAGTGTCATATAACCCACCTATGATATGCGACAAATGTTATTAACTAGGAGTTGTTTATGTTACGAGTCGCGCTTGCCTCTCTTTTATCCTTAGCCCTGTCTTCTCATGCTGCTTTAGCGCAAGAAACCAATATTTCGGGCTCCACTTCTGTTTCTCGAGTGATGGACGTATTAGCAGAGGAGTACAACAAGACTCACCCTGAGAACTATATCGCGGTTCAGGGCATCGGCTCGACAGCGGGTATTACCTTGGTTAATAAAGGTGTGGCTGATATCGGTATGAGCTCACGTTACTTAACTGATCAAGAGCAGAGCGACAAACTCAAAGTATTCCCAATTGCTTTTGACGGTTTAGCTGTTGTAACTAACCGCTCAAATAACGTGAATAACGTTTCTCGCGAACAACTGTTTGATATCTACAAAGGTAAAATCACCAACTGGAAACAAGTGGGTGGTGCCGATCAACCTATCGCGGTGGTAACTCGTGAAGCGTCTTCAGGTTCACGCTACAGCTTCGAAAGTTTGCTTGGTTTAACGAAGATCATTAACGACCGTTTAGTGTCTGACATCAACCCAAATAACTTGGTGGTTAACAGCAACAGTATGGTTAAAACCATCGTGAACCACAACCCGCACGCGATTGGCTTTATCTCTGTTGGCTCAATTGATCGTTCAATCAAGGCCATCACTTTTGAAGGTGTAGAACCGACATCTAAGAACATCGCTAACCATAGCTATGAGCTGGCTCGCCCATTCTTGTTGCTGCACAAGAAGGATTCAGTTTCTGAAGAGAGCAAAGACTTCATCAAGTTCGTGAAATCCAAACAAGGCCAAGACCTGATTGAAGAATACGGCTACACTCGCATCAAATAAGTGAGTAAGTTTTATCTTATGAAAACAAAAAGAGAGAGCATCACGCTCTCTCTTTTTTTGAATCTTTATAAATCGCTTACTTTCAAACCACTTAGAAGTGAAGTTGAATCACTGAAACGATAACCGCGCCAGGGCGACGAACACCTTCGATTTCTACGCGGATCTCGCGTTCGATCTCTAGACCTTTCTTAATTGGTGTTACTTTCGTTAACGTACTTTTCGCACGAACGTTGCTGCCCGATTTTACAGGGTATGGGAAACGAACTTGGTTAAGACCAATGTTCACAACCATTTTAGCTGTTGGGAATTGAGACTTGTCAGGATCAACGCTGTCAGTCAAACGAGGAAGCAAAGACAAAGTTAGGAAACCATGCGCAATCGTCGTTTTGAACGGAGAATCAGTTTCTGCTTTCTCAGGCTCTGTATGGATCCACTGCATATCTTCAGTCACAAGACCGAATTGGTTGATACGATCTTGGCTTACATTGATCCAGTCACCAGTATGAATAACTTCACCAATCTTCTCGTTCAGCTCATCAAACACAAGTTGTGCTTCTGGTTTTAGTACGATTGGTTGCTCTACTGGCACATCTTCGTTTACCGCAGGTTTGTGGTGATCACGAACCCATGCAAAGAAGTGGCTGTTTTGTGTGCGGTTCAGAAAGTCGCCCCAGTAATCTCTAAGAGCTGGAGACATCCATTGCATAAACTCTGAGTGTTGCGATGACAAGCTGTCGCCTCGGTGTTTAAGTAAATCAATGACCTTCATAAGAACCTCAATGCACAAAAAATTTCAATATAACTTCGTAATTTTGAAACAGTTCACACTATTGTGCAAATAGTTTCGAGCATACAAGCGTTAGCTGAACACCTGTATTTCATTATTAAACAGCAACTTACCAATAAAACATCATTTTATTAGAAAACACAAAATAGAGTGTTAGCTCTATCACATAATAAAGATTTGATTATATAAAAAGCATTTTTATTACTCTGACGCATAGAAAAAGGCTTAGCACACTGCTAAGCCTCAGTTTTTACGAGGATTTAGTCTTTACAAAAAATCCGCTTTATGAAAAGTGACTTCTTCTACTCATCATCAAGTGGCACTAATTTAGTATTACCACCGTGTGCTTTTTCACGTTTACGCTGCACAAATGCATAGAAGCCTGGGATTAGGAAAGTACCCGCCAACAACACACATAGCAGGCCACCGATCAATGAAATACCCAGAGAGTTCTGACTCACGTGACCAGCACCGGCTGCAAAGATCAGTGGGAAGATACCCAAGATAAACGACCAAGACGTCATGTTTACAGCTCGGAAACGTAGAGTACCGCCCTTCACTGCCGCATCGACGATCGGTGCGTCTTTCTCCTCACGCTCGACCTTCGCGAATTCCACAATCAAAATTGCGTTCTTCGCGGCCAAGGCTATCAAGAGAACCAAACCAATCTGTGCGTAAAGGTTCAACGGTGTGCCTGTTAGGTTCAACGCCAAGAAAGAACCTAAGGTTGCCACAGGTACAACTAAGATAATCGCAATAGGTATTGTCCAGCTCTCGTATTGAGCCACCATGAACAAGTAGATGAAGATCAGCGCCAATGCAAACGCGAAGATCGCTTGGTTGCCTGCTAATACTTCTTGGTAAGCCATACCTGTCCATTCGTACTGGTAACCTTGTGGCAGAACTTCTGCCGCTACACGTTCCATCGCCGCAATCGCATCACCACTTGAGTAACCCGGTGCTGGCTGGCCTTGGATTACTGCACTGCGGTACATGTTGTAACGCCATGCTACATCGGGTTCAAAGATCTGATCGTAAGTCACAAGCGTACTTAGCGGGATCATCTCACCAGCAGAAGAGCGTACGTGGAATCGTTGTAGGTCATCCATGCTGCTACGGTGGTCACTGTCTGCTTGCATGGTTACACGGAAGTTCTTACCAAACATGGTGAAGTCGTTCACGTACAACGAGCCAAGATTACCTTGCAGTGTTTGGAAGATTTCCGACAACGGAATACCTAGCTGCTGCGCTTTCTCACGGTCAATATCGACATAGTAGTGAGGTACGTTGGCGCGGAAAGTACTGAATGTATGTGAAATCTCAGGCTGCTTGGTCGCCTCAGTAATCACGTCATTCATCACCATCGCTAGGTCAGTACGGCTACGGCCTAAAGTGTCTTCTAGGACAAATTCAAAACCAGACGCTGCACCCATACCTGGTACCGCTGGCGGTCCCATTGCAAATACAATCGCGTGAGGAAGTTCAGTCGCAGCCCGTCCATTAATACGCTGTGAGATAGCCTGTGCTGAATGTTGACCATCCAGTGCGTTACGCATGTTCCAATCGTGAAGCTTGATGAACATCGACGCACCATTCGACGCAGAAGCGCCTGTCATGAATGCGTAGCCGTTAACCAGTGTCACACCGTCGACACCCGGCTCCTGTTCAACCATTTCAAGTAGCTGCTTAGTCACCTCTTCTGTACGAGATAAAGATGCCGCGTCAGGAAGCTGAACGTTAACCAGCAAAATACCTTTATCTTCTTGAGGTACGAACGCCGTAGACGTTGTCTTCGCAAAGTAAGTCACAGCCGCCAAAGCTACGAAGAAGAAAGTGAACAGCAGAACGCCTTTCTTAACTAAGAAGCCTGCTACTTGACCGTATTTGTTAGTAACAGATTCTAGACCACGGTTAAAGGCTTGGTACCAACGAGCCGTGTTACCACCACCCTGCTTAAGAACCAGTGAACACAATGCAGGTGATAGCGTTAATGCGTTAATTGAAGAGATAACAACCGCGATACAGATAGTCAGAGCGAACTGACGATACATGATGCCAGTAATACCCGGAAGCATTGCAACAGGGATGAATACCGCAAGTAGTACCAAGGTTGAAGTAATGATCGGACCCGTTACTTCTTTCATCGCGATCAGCGTAGCTTTACGTGGAGAAATGGTTGGGTCTTTAGCCATCGTGGTATCAACGTTCTCGATAACCAAGATTGCATCATCAACTACGATACCAATCGCCAATATCAAACCAAACAGGGTTACAGTATTAATGGTAAAGCCCGTCATCTGCATGATGGCAAACGTACCGATCAAAGATACAGGGATCGCAACAACCGGAATCAAGGTTGCACGCGCACTACCTAAGAACAGGTAGGTTACTGCAATTACCAGCAAAATAGCTTCGATTAGAGTTTTTACTACGCCTTTGATCGACTTAGCAACGAAAACAGTGGTGTCGTAACTCGCTTCATAAGCCACACCTTCTGGGAAGTTCTTGCTTAGGTTCTCTAGCATCGCCATCACCGCTTTACCACTTTCCAGAGCATTAGCGTCTGACTGAAGTGACAGCGTTACGATTGAAGCGTCTTGACCACGGTATTTACCATTGCCATCGTAGAACTTTTTACCAAGCTCAACACGTGCAATGTCTTTTAAGTAAACCGTTGAGCCATCTTGAGTGGCGCGAAGTACAACGTTCTCGAACTCATCCGCCGTTTCCAGTCGGCCTTTTGTTACCAAGTTGAATTGTACTTCTTGTGCGTTGTTATAAGGTGCAGCACCAATACGACCAGCAGCAACCTGAACATTCTGTTCCGCCAAAGCACGGTTCACATCAGAAGTGGTGATATTGAGGTTAGCCATTTTCTCAGGGTCTAACCAAACACGCATCGCGTACTCACCACCACCCAACACGTTAACTTCACTGATGCCCTTCACACGAGCCAGTTGGTCTTTAATGTTTAGGTTAACGTAGTTGATCAGGAATTGGTCATCGTACTCACCATTTGGCGAGTAAAAGTTCAATACCATCAAAAGGTCTGGCGAACGCTTTTTAACAGTGACACCCACCATTCGAACTTCTTGTGGAAGCTTCGATTCGATTTGAGCAACTCGGTTCTGAACGTTGACCTGAGCCATATCTGGGTCAGTACCAACATCAAAAGTCACGTTAAGGTTGTATGAACCATCGTTAGCACTCTTTGAAGACATGTAGATCATATCTTCAACGCCGTTCACCGACGTTTCTATGGGGTCGGCTATCGCCTGTTCCACTACTTCTGCACTTGCACCTGTGTAAAAAGCAGACACACTTACCGAAGGTGGGCTAATTTTTGGGTATTCCGCCACAGGCAAGATAGCGAGAGAGATCGCACCTGCCAGCGTTAATATTATGGATATAACAAGGGCAAACTTAGGCCTTTGAATAAAGAAACGACTTAACATATCTACGCCCCTTACTCTGATTGCTCAGTCGCAGAAGGTTGAATGCGAACAGACATACCGTTACGAACACGCTGAAGGCCTTGAGTAATAACGGCATCGTCTTTCTCTAGACCAGAGTGGACAATCACACCCCCTTCAACCTGTCGGCCCATCTCAATGTTTCTACGCTCTGCAACAGGAGCAGCTTCACCTTCAACTAGCACCATAACAAAGTCGCCTTCAAGGTCGGTTTGAACCGCGCGGCGAGGAATGGTTACAACATCAATAGATTGCTTCTCACGCAGCTCAACACGAACGTGCTGACCAGGAAGAAGTTGCTGGTCTGGGTTATCGGCAATCGCGCGCATCGCGATCGTACCAGTGTTTAGGTTGATACGGTTACCCAAGAAATCGAGCTGACCTAGGTGTTCGAATGCTTCGCCATTTTCAAGCATGATTTGCACCTCAACACGATCAGAATCGCTGCTGCCATCTCCTTCAATACGGTCCATACCTAACTCGATACGCTCTCGCTCACTGATGCTGAACGATGCATGGATTGGGTCTAAGCTAACTAAAGTCGTTAATACGCCAGAAGATGGAGAAACCAGATCACCCGTGCTCACTTTGGTATCGCTAATACGTCCAGAGAAAGGCGCAACAATCTTAGTATGAGAAAGCTGAACGTTAGCGGCATTTAGCTGAGCTTGACCAGCTTCAAGCTGTGCTTGAGAGCCTAATAGGTTTGCCGTCAATGCATCGAATTCCGATTGAGAAATACTGCCTTTAGGAAGTAGGTTCTTACCACGGTTGAAATCTAGTTCAGCCTTTTTAAGATTGGCGTTAGCTTGAGCAACAGCCGCTTTAGCACTTGCGACTTCAGCTTCAAATGATGAAGGCTCTATCGAGTAAAGCAGCTGCCCTTTTTCGACCATTTGGCCTTCTTTGAAATGACGGCTTTGAAGATAGCCAGAAACCTGCGCGGTAATTGCCGTATCTTCAACCGCTTCAATACGGCCGATGTACGACTTACTTTGCTGATGAGAAATCACGCTAACATCCTGTACAGCTACGAGAGGTAATGGCGCTTGCTTGGCATTTTGAGCATCTTGCCCACATCCAGCAAGAATAAGAGAGCTTGCAAGAGCCGTAAGGATTAACTTTTTACGCATGGTTATACCGTCACTTATGAGAAATTGAACAGCATAAAAGTTACGTAACACAATTGCTTCAAATGTCCGAGGAATATCAATTATAACTCGCAAAAGTGTTTCAACTTGTAAATTGAAATTGGATATATATCAACCCTTTACAAAGC
>NZ_MCYD01000521.1:0-2416 GCF_002876325.1 Vibrio sp. 10N.261.52.A1 | reverse complement strand
CATAAGTTGTCACCACATAATGGATTGCCAGTTGAACCAAATAGTGCTGTTCGTATTTTGAACAACTTTGAAAAGTATAGGGGCAAGCTCAGCTCAACACCTTACTCATGCACTAAATTCGGTAGGGGGCACACATGTCATATTGGTACGTATGGAACCATGATCTCTTGAGTTGTTTAAACATTTATTGTTATGTTATAACATTTCCTTGGTTTGTTGTTTTGGCAAACAGAGATATTGCCTCTAGAGAATACGAGCGCGCAGCAAGGAGATGAGATAATGAATGCCGTTTTAGCTGAACCTTTGACAACGAGTTGTAATCAATCGTCAAGTATTGATGGAACGCTAGCTCATAAAGGGCAGAAGGGCCGAAATCCATCTTGTAGTGCAGCTTCATCCCCGACAGTGTTGGCTGACATTTACCAAGATGATATCAATGTCGCGATATGGCAGCGTAACTTTGATGAGAGCTTGGTGGCTGAAATAAATGAGTTTATAGCGGCTAACCCAAATTTTAGTAAGTCTGTTAGCGTGTCACCTGCAAACGCTTTCGACAAATTGGAATTCGCTACAGACGGAACGGCTTCAAAAGCCCTGCTAGAAAATATGGCTGAGCTGGTGGACATGTTCTGTTGCTTGTTTGAGCTTGAAGAAGTTGGTCTCCGCTTGGCTGTACTGAACAAGGCAATGTGTCCTCGCTTTCATTTTGACCAAGTACCTTGCCGGTTAGTGACAACCTATCATGGCATTGCGACTCAGTGGCTAGAAAACGATTCGGTTGACCGTTCTAAATTAGGTCGTGGAAGTAATGGCCAGCCAGACTTAGTATCTGGCCTCTACAATAACGAGTCTGACATCCAGCACATGTCCGCTGGTGATGTGGCGTTATTGAAAGGGGAACGTTGGAGCGGCAATGAAAACAGAGGCCTTGTCCACCGTTCGCCTGTCACTTCATCTGAAGAAGCTCGACTGTTACTGACCATAGACTTCGGTTAGCTCTTTTGGGCTGATGATCCTAGATAAGATGAGCAAGCAACTAGCGTGTCGCTTGCTCTTTTTCATTTAGGCGAAGATTCGAATGCGGTGGCCGTCTGGGTCAATCGCGACAAAGTTGATACCAAACACGGACTCTTCTAGTGCTTGTTCGAACTTGATTTCTTTTGCTCTCCATTCTTTATAGAGGTTTTCCAGAGCTTGTTTATCTGTCAATGCTATCGATAGCTCAGTGCCGCCACCAGTTACTTTGCTTGTTGGCGTTAGAGCGTCAGATTGCTTGAGGGTGATCTTCACATTGCTTGCAAAAGTTAACGCTGCAAATGTCGGAGATAGCAGTGTTGCCTCACAGTCAAAGGCTTTGGAATAAAAATCCATGCTGCTGTGAATGTCAGTGACGTAAAGGACAAATGAATCGATAGTAAACATAGCTGCTCCTAGTTAGGTTATCTGGTGTGGTGTTTCTTTGGACCACAGAAATATATCCCTCACTAGTGACAGTTTTTGTCAGTAGCGAATCACTTTGTCTGTAATTCCTTCCATGCTTTGCCACTCTTTGAGTAAGCTATTCCGCGATTTCGCATACTTTTCTTCCAGTGTGGTCCATTGGTTAATTCTATCGAGCCTGAAGTTTCGATAGGCACTACGTGTTTCACACCAAGCGACCAATACATAATAGTTTTCAAATACGCCAATCAGCATTGGCCATACGACTCTAGAACTTACTTTTGCCTTGGCGTCTGTGTATTGAATTCGAGCTTTGTTCTGTTGATTAATCGCTAACTTTATCTCCGACAGATCAAAACCTAAGTCTGCAACCTCAATAATTGAAGCAACACGAATGATATCTACACTGTGCTTAGCCTGATGGTTTGAAGGGAGCACGGCCGAGATCTTGGCAATTGCATTTTTAGCCGATTCACTGAACTCTCCATTAGCTTGCTTAGCGACCCAGTCGGCACCGAGTCGCAGCGCTTCTAGTTCGTCCGATGAAAACATCATGGGAGGCAGAGTAAAGGTGGGTTTAAGCAGGTAGCCAACACCAGCTTCGCCATCAATTTCCGCGCCTTGTGCTTGTAGCGTCGCAATATCGCGATAGATGGTACGTGTACTGACATCTAGTTCGTGAGCAAGGTGATCGGCTGGCACGGGATATTTGTGACAGCGCAATAATTGAAGCAAATCAAAGAGGCGTTGGCTTCGAGACATAAGAAAACTCTATGGACATAACGACTTATAAGATTAATCGAATGATAGGGTAAACGCTATTTTGATTGTGATAGATGAAGCAATAGGCGTGGCATGTACTTATCACATGATACTGATGAATTAATATGGAGTCTTAACGTATGATGTTCGACCTTTTGGTTTGATCTGGATCTATCTTTCGGCGCACATATACCTTAAATACAATGGCTTAGGG
>NZ_MCYD01000520.1:0-12624 GCF_002876325.1 Vibrio sp. 10N.261.52.A1 | reverse complement strand
GTTAAGTTTAGTTTTTATGCTTTTTTCTTTTATTAGGCATTATACGCATCAGAATCGTCACAACTTAAGCTTTGTCTACAACTATAAACAGTACGTTGAAAGAAAGAACGGGCTCAAACTCAAGACATTAAGCTCGACCAACTTTACTGATGAGCACTTTTCCATCATGTCTTACTCTTTTTCGAATAGCGGCGATGGGGTGTTATTTACTTCTGAAGCGCAAGTGGTCGAGAGACACAAAAATGTTTTCGAGTACTGTTTATATGATTCTGAGGTAGAGGACTTTACCGAACATAAAACCGATCCTCACTTTGAAGAGTTGTTTTTCACGGCATCTGACATCGTAATGAAAACGCGAACCCGAGATGTGAGTCGTAGTGCCGTGAATTACTTTAGCCAACACATCGTACTTATCAAAGGGGGAATATTTGAGTTCCCAACGTTGGTATCGCGTTCTCGTAGTCCACAATACGTGCCAGTAACCTGATAAACATGAGTCGCCCGTTAATGCCTGTAATCAAAGTACGAGTAAAACAGTAGCTGTCCAAGAGGTGCTGTTTCGTATCAACCCCCTCACTTACCTCGTAATACGCGATTAAGCTCTGCTAACGACTATTCACCAATCCTACACCACCTTGTTGAGCTTTTTAGTGTCATACCTTAGTCTAAATTGTCGACAATCTGCTTGATTGTCGACAATTTGATCGTGTATTTTATATTCATGTTATGAAATTGTTGACAATTAAGGTCGGCAATGAGAAGTGGGCAGCGTGAATATGAATACCGCGATCAAAGATCTTACCTTAAGTGCCAATACAAAACCGCGTATTGGTGACAAAGAAAATACCAAGTCAGAAAGCCTGACGGAATACTTGGTTGAAGCGATAGTTAACGGCGAGTTAGCTCCGGGCAGCAAGATATCTGAACCCGAGTTAGCTAAACGCTTTGAGGTAAGCCGAGGCCCATTGCGCGAAGCGATTATGCGTGTCGAAGGGTTAGGGCTGATTGAGCGAATTCCTCATGTTGGCGCCCGAGTGATTACCTTTTCTGCTGACAAGCTACTTGAGCTTTACGCGGTTCGTGAGGCTCTAGAAGGCATGGCTGCAAGGCTTGCAGCAAGACACATCACACAAGAAGAGCTTATTGGGCTTGAAGGATTATTGTCGACACATTCAAAACATATCGATGAAGTAGAGGGTTCTTCCTATTTCCATCAACACGGCGATTTCGACTTCCATTATCGAATCATTAAAGCCAGCCGCAACAGCAAACTTATTTCTCTACTGTGTGATGAGCTTTACCACTTGTTACGCATGTATCGCTATCAATCACCTAGAGCGCAGTCTCGACCAAAAGAGGCGCTTGATGAACATAAATATATCCTACAAGCAATCCGTAACCGTGATGAAGAGCTAGCAGAAATGCTGATGCGTCGACACATATCCGGTAGTCGTCTGCTTATCGAACAACAAATTCAATCCAAAGGTGTGGATTAAAAACTTACAAAATCAACATTAAACAGGGAGCGTCATTATGAAGTTATCAGCAGGAGCGAAGTTCCGCCAAGCTGTGCAAGACAATGATCCACTGCAGATCGTCGGCACGGTGAATCCGTATTGCGCGATGATGGCAAAGAACTTAGGTCATCAGGCTATCTACTTGTCTGGTGGAGGTATCGCCAATGCGTCTTACGGTTTACCTGATCTGGGTATTACCACATTGAACGATGTGTTGGTGGATGTGGAACGCATTACCAACGCGTGTGACTTACCTTTGCTGGTGGATATCGATACGGGATTTGGTGGAGCGTTCAATATCGCACGAACTATTCGAGCGATGGAAAAAGCGGGCGCTGCTGCTATTCATATGGAAGATCAAGTGGCACAGAAACGCTGTGGTCATCGACCAAACAAAGCGATTGTTAGCCAACAGGAAATGGTCGATCGAGTAAAAGCGGCAACCGATGCAAGAACTGATGAGAGCTTTGTGATCATGGCTCGAACCGATGCTCTGGCGGTTGAAGGGATAGATAGTGCAATTGAACGTGCGATTGCGTGTGTCGAAGCGGGTGCGGACATGATTTTCCCCGAAGCGATGAATCAGCTCGACCAATACGTGAAGTTCTCGGCGGCGCTGAAATCAGCAACAGGTAAGCATGTGCCAATCTTGGCTAACATTACCGAGTTTGGACAAACCCCACTCTACAACTGCAAAGAGCTAGCGCAATCTCATGTCGACATGGTGCTTTATCCACTCAGTGCATTCCGCGCAATGAACAAAGCGGCGGAGAATGTTTATAAGCACTTGCTAGTTGAAGGTAATCAAGAAGCACTGTTGGATTCAATGCAAACTCGTAAAGAGCTCTATGAGCACCTGAATTACCACGACTACGAGAACAAGCTGGATCAATTGTTTTCGAGTGAAGAATAAACACAGTTTCAAATATTAAAACATCAACTTAATCCAATAACGTGAATGGTTAGTCAGTCACATCGGGTCCGTCAAATCGAATGAGATAGTTGCGGTCACTGAATATAAATAGTCAGCACCAAAGAGTGCAGGGCGGCTAACCCAGAAAAGGAGTTCATCATGTCTTTATCTTTGAGTGATCAAGCAACTGTCGATAATGCTTCTGCAGTAAAACAACAAGCAAGTGCAGCACCAGCGATTGGTGGTGCTGGTCTGCGAGGGCAAAGCGCAGGCTCGACGGCGCTATGTACGGTTGGCAAATCAGGAACGGGTTTAACTTACCGTGGCTATGACATAACCGACCTTGCGAATCATGCTCAATTTGAAGAAGTAGCGCACTTGCTATTAAGAGGTCATTTACCCAGCGAAAAAGAGTTAGATGACTACAAAACATTGTTGATTGGTTTACGTGGCTTGCCTGAACCGTTGAAAGCCGCTTTAGAACTTATCCCTGCAGACGCTCACCCTATGGATGTGATGAGAACAGGTTGCTCAATGTTGGGTAACTTAGAGCAAGAATCTGACTTCTCTGAGCAGCTATCAGCAACAGAACGTATGCTTGCACTTTTCCCTGCCATTATCTGCTATTGGTATCGCTTCAGTCACGATGGTGTGCGAATTGATACACAGGATCAAAGCGAATCATGTTTAGGTGGCTACTTCTTGAAGATGCTAACGGACAAAGCTCCGTGTGAACTGCATAAGAAGGTCATGCACTGTTCTCTAACGCTTTATGCGGAGCATGAGTTTAATGCTTCTACCTTTGCAGCTCGAGTTTGTGCATCAACACTGTCGGATATTCATTCGTGTGTAACAGCAGCGATAGGTACATTAAGAGGCCCTCTACATGGCGGTGCGAATGAAGCGGCAATGGAAATGATCCAAGATTGGAAAACCGCCGATGAAGCTGAAGCGAACATCATGACGATGCTTGCAAACAAAGACAAAATCATGGGCTTCGGTCATGCCATTTATCGTGAGAGTGACCCACGCAACGCGCTAATTAAACGTTGGTCAAAAGAGCTAGCACAAGAAGTTGGCGACGATCAGCTTTACGCGGTATCTGAACGCGTTGAAGCGGTAATGAAGCGTGAAAAAGGCTTGTTCTGTAATGCGGATTTCTTCCATGCTTCTGCCTATCACTTCATGGATATCCCTACCAAATTGTTTACACCTATCTTTGTGATGAGCCGCCTTACCGGTTGGACGGCACATATATTCGAGCAAAGAGAGAATAACCGCATCATTCGTCCAAGTGCAGACTACACCGGGCCGGAGCATCAAGACTGGCTACCTATTCATTTACGTTAATCCTTTTGTCTCAAGGCGACTCATATATCGAGTTGTCCTTGAGAGCCAATGAATAGAATTTTAGATAATGGTGGATGTATGTCTGATGTAAAAATTGAGAAAAACCAGAGCCTTGATCAAAATATAGGCGTTGAAAATAGCCAGTACAGAAAGGTTCTGCCCGGAACTGGCTTAGAATATTTCGATGCCCGTGAAGCGGTAGACGCGATATCTCCGGGCAGCTATAAGACCTTGCCATATACGTCGAGAGTATTGGCGGAGCAATTGGTAAGACGCTGTGATCCAGCTGCTCTTGAAGATAGCTTGAAACAAATCATCGAGCGCAAGAGCGACTTAGACTTTCCTTGGTATCCAGCGCGTGTCGTATGTCATGACATTCTGGGGCAAACCGCTTTAGTAGATCTAGCGGGCTTAAGAGATGCGATTGCTGACCAAGGTGGGGATCCAGCCAAAGTAAACCCAGTGGTCGAAACTCAACTGATTGTTGATCACTCTCTAGCTGTCGAGCATGCAGGATTTGATAGCGAAGCTTTTGATAAAAACCGTGCAATAGAGGAGCGTCGCAACGAAGATCGTTTTCATTTCATTGAATGGTGTAAAACGGCATTTAAAAACGTCAGTGTGATTCCCGCGGGTAACGGAATTATGCACCAGATTAATCTGGAAAAGATGTCTCCGGTCATTCAATCTAAACAAGGTATCGCGTTCCCAGATACCTGTGTTGGCACCGACAGCCATACACCTCATGTTGATGCGCTGGGCGTTATTGCGATTGGTGTCGGTGGATTGGAAGCCGAGACAGTGATGCTCGGTCGCCCTTCGATGATGCGATTGCCAGATATTGTGGGCGTAAAACTGACTGGTCAGCGACAAGAAGGTATTACAGCAACTGATATTGTGCTCGCAATTACTGAGTTTCTTCGCAATGAAAGGGTGGTTTCAAGCTACTTGGAATTCTTCGGTGAAGGTGCTCGTGCACTGACCATTGGTGATCGTGCGACTATCTCAAACATGACACCTGAATACGGCGCGACGGCAGGTATGTTCTACATCGATGAGCAGACCATTCAATATCTTAAGCTGACAGGTCGTGATCCTGAGCAAGTAGAGTTAGTTGAGCTTTACGCAAAGCAAACCGGACTCTGGGCGGATGATCTCGATTCGGCTCAATATGAGCGTGTACTCGAATTTGATTTGTCGAAAGTTGAGCGAAACCTTGCAGGTCCTTCGAACCCTCATCGCCGCTTACCAACCAGTGAACTTGCCCAACAAGGTATCAGCCAAGCTGCTTGGAAAGAGCAACACGCTGAACAATATAGTGATGAGCAAATGCCAGATGGCGCGGTTATCATCGCGGCGATTACATCATGTACCAATACCAGTAACCCAAGAAACGTAGTGGCGGCAGGACTAGTGGCAAAAAAAGCCAATCAACTTGGTTTGGTTCGTAAGCCATGGGTGAAAACGTCATTTGCTCCGGGATCTAAAGTCGCCAAGCTCTATTTAGAGTCAGCAGGTTTGCTCCCAGAACTGGAACAGTTGGGTTTCGGCATTGTCGGCTATGCGTGTACGACTTGTAACGGTATGAGCGGGGCGTTGGATCCGCAAACTCAACAAGAGATCATTGATCGTGACCTCTATTCCACTGCGGTGTTATCAGGAAATCGAAACTTTGATGGTCGAATCCATCCTTATGCCAAACAGGCCTTTCTAGCATCGCCGCCATTGGTGGTTGCTTATGCCTTGGCTGGCACGATTCGTTTTGATATCGAGAAAGATAGCCTCGGCACAGATAACAACGGCAACCCTATCTATTTAAGTGACTTATGGCCAACTGATGCGGAGATCGATACGGTTGTTGGCGAGCATGTAAAACCACAACAATTCCAACAAATTTACGTGAAAATGTTCCAGCCAGATGATGAGCAGCTAAGCAGTGAGCCGCTATACGATTGGCGACCTAAGAGCACTTATATTCGTAGACCGCCTTATTGGGAAGGTGCGCTCGCAGGTGAACGAAGCCTGTCTGGTATGAGACCTCTAGCCATTTTAGGTGACAATATCACCACCGATCATCTGTCACCATCAAATGCGATTCTTGCATCAAGTGCGGCAGGGGAATATCTCGCCAAAATGGACGTTCCAGAAGAAGACTTTAACTCTTATGCGACTCACCGAGGTGATCATTTAACTGCACAAAGAGCGACCTTTGCTAACCCGAAACTTTTCAATGAAATGGTCAGAGAGTCAGGGAACGTGGTGCAGGGTTCATTGGCACGAGTTGAGCCCGAGGGAGAAGTAACTCGCATGTGGGAAGCGATCGAAACCTACATGAACCGTAAACAGCCTTTGATTGTTGTGGCTGGCGCAGACTATGGACAAGGTTCATCACGCGACTGGGCGGCTAAAGGCGTGCGATTAGCGGGTGTTGAAGTGATTGTTGCTGAAGGCTTTGAGCGAATACACAGAACCAACTTAGTCGGTATGGGCGTCTTACCTCTGCA
Source organism: Vibrio sp. 10N.261.52.A1 (assembly GCF_002876325.1). NCBI lineage: Bacteria > Pseudomonadati > Pseudomonadota > Gammaproteobacteria > Vibrionales > Vibrionaceae > Vibrio > Vibrio sp. 10N.261.52.A1. The sequence continues at coordinate 6,340 of NZ_MCYD01000520.1, read as the reverse complement.
ATTCAAAGAGGGGACGGACCGCAACACCTTACAACTCGATGGTACTGAACTTTACGATGTGTATGGCGACATCCAAGCGGGTTCAGATTTGGCGTTGGTCATTACTCGTAAAAGTGGTGAGAAACTTGATGTGCCAGTGACTTGTAGATTGGATACGGCAGATGAAGTGAGTGTGTATAGCGCTGGTGGCGTATTACAACGCTTTGCCAAAGACTTTCTCGCGCAATAGGAGCCTGTGATGAACGTTAAACAGATAAAAGTCCCGGCAACTTATATGCGTGGAGGAACCAGCAAAGGTGTTTTCTTCTGCTTAAATGACCTACCAGAAGCAGCACAAGTTACGGGGGCTGCGAGAGACGAGTTTCTTCTGCGTGCTATTGGTAGCCCAGATCCTTATGGAAAGCAAACCGATGGTATGGGAGGCGCGACGTCCAGCACCAGCAAAACCGTCATCGTGTCGAAGAGTGGTAAAGTGGGTCACGATGTTGATTATCTCTTTGGGCAGGTAGCTATTGATAAGCCATTTGTCGATTGGAGCGGTAACTGCGGGAACTTGTCTGCGGCGGTTGGCCCATTTGCTATTCACAGTGGTTTGGTGGATTCAAGCCGTATTCCGCAAAACGGTGTGGTCGAAGTGCGAGTATGGCAAGTGAACATAGAGAAAACCATTATTGTTCATGTGCCTATCGTGGATGGTGAAGTCCAAGAGTTGGGAGATTTTGAACTTGATGGTGTCACTTTCCCTTCCGCAGAAATTCAGGTTGATTTTCTAGACCCGGCAGATGGGAGTGGGTCGATGTTTCCGACAGGAAATGTGGTCGATTTCTTAGATGTCCCGGAGTTAGGTTGCATCAAAGCGACTTATATTAATGCAGGGATACCGACCATTTTTGTTGATGCTGAATCGGTCGGATATCAAGGCACTGAGCTTCAATCCGATATCAACAGCGATTCAAAAGCCTTGGCACTGTTCGAGTCTATACGAGCACATGGCGCAGTTGCGATGGGGCTTATTGAGTCGTTAGAACAAGCGGAATCACGCCAACACACTCCCAAGGTTGCGTTTGTTGCTAAGCCTCAAGCCTATCAAGCTTCAAGTGGCAAGTCAGTTACTGTGGATGAGACAGACCTGCTGGTACGCGCTCTGTCTATGGGGCAATTGCATCACGCCATGATGGGCACAGCTGCGGTTGCGATTGCTTCAGCTGCGAGTGTTCCGGGCACGCTAGTGAATTTAGCGGCGGGAGGAGGCTCTCGTGACTTTGTGACTTTTGGGCACCCATCAGGAACATTGAAGGTAGGTGCTAAAGCGCTAGAGACCGAAAGCGGATGGAAAATTGAGAGGGCGATTATGAGTCGTAGTGCCCGAGTGATCATGGAAGGTGCCATTCGTGTGCCTTTTTCTAAATAAAGCGATGTTGCGGCTGTTCCAGTAACAGCTGAGCATGCAGAGAAGAGCGCACTCAAGTAAGCCGGCTAATGCTGGGCGCTTGGCGTAATGGACAAATCATGGAGGAGACATTATGTCTGCTACAAATCGAATAGACGGTAACACGGGTTACGACACTGAATATCAATGGTCACTAAACGATCCTCAATCTTTCTGGAAAACACAATCGCAAGCCATTGATTGGTTTGAATCACCCCAAAACATCTTACAAGCCGACAAGAATGGGATCGAACGTTGGTTTCCTGACGGGGTAATGAATACCTGTTGGTTAGCGCTGGATTATCATTGTGAACATGGACGTGGTGACAATACCGCGTTAATTTACGACTCTCCGGTTACCGGATCTCAATCCTCGTACACTTACAATCAATTGCGAAACCAAGTGGCTAAAGTCGCTGGGATGTTAGCCACGCAAGGCGTTACCAAAGGTGATCGTGTGGTGATCTACATGCCAATGATTCCTGAAGCGGCAATGGCAATGTTGGCTTGTGCTCGACTGGGAGCGGTTCACTCGGTTGTGTTTGGCGGATTCGCTCCTCATGAGCTTGCCGTTCGAATTGAGGATGCCGAGCCGAAGGTGTTGATTACTGCATCTTGTGGTGTTGAGATTAACAAGGTGCTGCCATATAAACCGATGGTCGATCGCGCAATCATGGACAGCCGCTGGAAGCCTGAAAAAGTGGTGGTATTCCAAAGAGAGCAGTCACTAGCCGAATTGAACAACGAACGCGATGTACTCTGGCAACAAGCCGTTGAAGATGCCTTGCCACATGTGTGTGTACCTGTTCTTGCAACAGACCCACTATATATACTGTATACCTCTGGAACGACAGGCAAACCAAAAGGGGTTGTACGTGATAATGGTGGTCATGCGGTTGCGTTGAAATACTCGATGAGCACTATCTACGATATGCCGCAAGACGGTGTGTTTTGGGCTGCTTCTGATGTCGGTTGGGTCGTTGGGCATTCCTATATTGTGTATGCGCCATTGATTCATGGTTGTACGACCATTTTGTTTGAAGGTAAGCCAGTACGAACGCCTGATCCGGGTGCTTTCTGGCGCGTGTGTGAAGAGTATAATGTCGATGTGCTTTTCTCGGCACCAACGGCCTTCCGGGCAATTAAGAAGGAAGATCCCGAAGGAGAGTTGCTCAACAAGTATGACTTATCATCACTCAAGTCTATTTTCATGGCAGGTGAACGTTTAGACCCGCCAACATTGGACTGGGTCGAATCTCACACGAGCAAACCGGTTATCGATCACTGGTGGCAAACGGAGACGGGTTGGGCGATTTCCGCAAATCCGACGGGGCTTGAGTCTTTGCTTGTGAAAGCGGGTTCTTCAACCAAGCCTGTACCCGGTTATCAAGTGGAGATCCTCAATGAGTTGGGTGAAATAGCACAAACGAATCAACAAGGTTTTGTGGCACTCAAACGACCACTACCGCCAGGTTGTTTACCTACGGTATGGCGCAACCACGATAGGTTTGAATCTGGTTATTTGAGCCAGTTCCCAGGTTATTATGTCTCGGGTGATGGCGGTTATCTTGATGAAGATGGTTATCTATTTATCATGGGTCGCATCGATGATGTGATAAATGTGGCGGGCCACCGCTTGTCTACGGGTGAAATGGAAGAAATTGTTGGTGGCCACCCTGCCATTGCTGAATGTGCTGTGGTTGGTATTCACGATGATTTAAAAGGTCAGCTTCCTCTCGGATTGGTTGTTCTTAAAGATGGAGTGAAAGTGGATGGAGAAGACCTTCAAGCTGAGTTAGTGGGTAAGGTTCGAAATGAGATTGGTGCTGTCGCCTGCTTCAAGCAAGCCTTAGTAGTCGAGAGATTGCCTAAAACTCGCTCGGGTAAGATCTTACGTAGAACCATCCGACAAATTGCTGAAGGCGAACAATATGTGGTGCCTTCGACGATTGATGATCCAACAAGCTTAACTGAGATCGCACAAAAGCTCGGAAAATAGGGCGAGGTTCATTTGATACAGGTTAATAGGCGATCCGATGGGATCGCCTTTTTTGTGTCTGGGGAAGAGAACCCAGGCTCACAAAGCACTTAGTATTTCGTTATGCATAAATTGGGTTATACATAGCAGACCATTATGTTTTATCTAAACTTGCGTTTATTTATCTTGTTCGTTCGTCTGCTTAATATGGCGTCAATCCAAACGAAGAACGAAGCGAGACTCCTATGACATTCACTAAACCTTTTCTTTTAGCGACACTGATTGTGACTCTTTCTGGCTGTGCATCACCGGCAATGGATAACGAAAATGAGAATGCTGCACGAAATCGTGGTGCGGTAGGCGGTGCGTTACTAGGAGCGACAGCGGGTGCACTGACTGGAGATGCAAGCTTGGCCGTTAAAGGTGCTGCATTGGGTGGTGTTACTGGTGGTGTCGCGGGTTCAATGAAGGATACGGATGATGCGAGAAATGCTCAGCGAACTCAAGTGACTGCTGATGGCTTGTCGCAAGATAACCGCACTGATGCGGAGAAACGAGTCGCTGAAGTCGAAGCGGAAATTAAGTTGATTGAATTGGAGCAGCAGCTTGCTGATCTTAAGGAAGGCAAAGAGGAGAAAAAAGGCGACGGCGCATAACGCTCGACTCTTGCCCAATAGGTTTAACAACCATCCCATCTCAACGCGAATGACCACGACAACGTGGTCATTTTTGTATCTAAAATACACTGTTCAAACAACGAATTAATTCAATCACTTGTATAGCTAGTGATGGCAAGTAAACTAGACTCTGTTTAGATAATTAATTGGGCTGAGAACCGTACTCATAATGAACGTCACACTAAGAGCTGCAAAGCACACCGATCTAGAGCAACTGAATGAGTTGATGTTTGATCTTCACCACCACCATCATATCGCCTGCCCTGAGCACTTTAAGACGGCTCAAGAGATCGAGCAGGAAAAGAGTATTGCAAGGTACTTAGATGATCCAGAGTGCCTAGTGTATGTGGCGCTCAAAGGGCAGCTAATTGTCGGGTTCATTTCAGGACACTTTTGTGAGCTTATCTCCACAGTGAGCAAGCCGGTTCAGATGGGGAGTGTCGATGAGCTTTTTGTTTTACCGGAATACCGAAAAGCGGATGTCGCTCAGTCGTTGTTTGAGCGTATCGAATCTACTTTCGAAGACTATGGTGCAACGCAAGTGTTCGTCGAGGTTTGGGACTTTAACTCTCCTGCCAAGGACTTCTATCAAAAAATGGGGTTCACACCTCACATTCAATGGATGAGAAAGGCTTTGCACAAAACATAGACAGCGATTTTGTGTGTGTTTCATTACAATAGTTCAACTGCGATAGCAGTCTCCATTTCTTCTATTATTTGTAGGTAAATTCGTTGGCTATTCGATATCTATTGATTTTTATTATTTCTCTGTTGAGTACTACTCCCGCTTTGGCAAACAACACCTTGCCTGATCATATTTCGGGCGCCTTGTGTGTAGTACGTGCTGACAATCAAATTGTGTTAGTTGATGAGCTGATCACGGGGCAATTGTCTCTCCCGGGAGGCACCGTAGTCGCCGGTGAATCACCTGCTATCGCAGCGCAGCGCGAAACTTGGGAAGAAGCGGGGCTATCCGTAACGGTTGGTGATGTACTTGGTTACACTGACAGCGCTGTTATTTATGATTGTATCTCAGATTCTGAAGTCATCAGCTATCAAGCTCGAAATGAGTTGGGTGGCTTTGAGCTTCCTATTTGGTTCGCTCCTCATTATGGAGTTGAAGTGAGTAGGGCGATGTTACTTCCTCCGACAGCATTGCCAGCAAATCAATACCGCTATCCTGAACAGTGGTCTGAGATTAATGATCTGTTTCTTTCGGCGACAAACCAACCTGTGACTTATGTTACGGAGCTGGTGGGTGCAGCACCAAAAGTTCATCAAGTTGAACTAGGCTGGATTGTTTCGCTGCAAAACATGTTCGATACCCTACCTAGTATCTTTTCTAATACGGTTTTATTGACCGATCTACTTGCAAAACCATGGGCTTTCATTGTGATCTTGCCATTAATCGCTTGGCATTTTGGTCGCAACTTTGCATTGAAGTTCGGTTTCACTTTGATATCGGTGACACTGCTGACTTTGATAGCGCACCAAGGGTTTGGTTTCCCACGCCCACACGCTTATCTTCCAACATTGAAATTAGTGATGAGCAGTGGTTATAGCTTTCCAAGTTTGTTGGCAGCGCTTTGGGTGAGTTTAACTTTGTTGGTGCTGTGGAAACTAAAACGTCTTTTTGAGCAGAAGTCGATACTGATTGTACTTGCCGGGCTACTTTGGATTATGCTGTTTAAAGCTTATACGGGCAGTGCATTTTTCAGTGATGTGTTGATGGGCGGTTTGTTAGGCGTCTTAACGACTTGGCATATAGTGAGACTTGATAGTAAACCCGATGTTGATATTAGTGTGCTATTAAGCTCCAAAGGCGTTTGGTGGGGCTTATGCCTACTATCAATCGTACTTACAGTTATCTGGCCACTGCCAACGTTCTCATTCTGGGTCGCTATTTTAATGACCATTGCTTGCCTGGTGACGCTAACGGACTCTAAACCTTTAATCGGTCAATTCTCGTTTAAGGTTGTACTAGGCGTGATGGCGATGTTGCTTGCGGGAAATCTGCTGATTAGCTGGGCTGGTAGCTTTGTTTCTTTTAGTGGTATCGCTTCATTTATTGTTGAGACATTACGCTTCCCAATTTTGATTTTGTTTGGTGTTGTGGCATTTCGTTTACCTTGGGCAAGAAAATAACCAATGAACTGTTTGTCTCGTCCTAAAATACGTTGACAGTTTTTTACTAAGCCAACAGCGCCGGCTGTTGGCTTTTTTCATGCACCTCATTTGGAGTTTTCATCATGAGAC
>NZ_MCYD01000519.1:0-8901 GCF_002876325.1 Vibrio sp. 10N.261.52.A1 | reverse complement strand
GTACCACCAACCCACAATAGTGCCACTGCAATCGCACCTTCAAGGAACGCCCAGAAAACACGTTGAGGTACCGGCGTGTCTACTTTACCACCAGCGGTAATGCTGTCGATAACCAAAGAGCCTGAGTCAGACGATGTAATAAAGAATACTAGAACCAATACTACTGCAATGATTGACAGCAACGTACCAAACGGTAGCGCATCGAACATTTGGAACATCGCTAGTGATACGTCGGTTAAACCTTCACTACCCAGTGTGCCGATGTTATTTACGATTTGATCAATCGCCATACCGCCAAATACTGACATCCAAATGATAGTTACAGTAGTTGGAACAATCAGAACCGCAGTGATGAACTCACGAACCGTACGACCTTTAGATACACGTGCGATGAACATGCCTACGAATGGTGACCATGAAATCCACCAAGCCCAGTAGAATACCGTCCAACCGTGCAACCATGCTTGGTCTTCACGACCGTGAGGGTTACTCAGTGGAATGATGTTCTCGATGTACGCCATTAAGGTTGTTGGGATAGAACCTAGCGTTACTGCATAACCGATTAGTGCCACTAAGATAAGCAGTAAGAAGGCTACCAGCATGTTGATGTTACTGATAACTTTTACACCGCCATCGATACCACGAAGTACCGATACTACCGCGAGTAAAGTCACCACTGTAATCACGATAACTTGTAAGCCCAAACCAGCTTCAAGGCCAAATACGTGTTGAATACCACTTGCTGCTTGCTGTGCACCTAGACCTAGCGACGTCGCCAGACCAAATAGAGTCGCAAGTACCGCCAGAATATCAACAACGTGACCAGCCCAGCCCCATGCTCTATCACCTAGAATTGGGTAGAAGATAGAACGAATCGAAAGAGGTAGTCCCTTGTTGTAAGAGAAGAATGCTAACGAAAGAGCAACCACACCATAAATCGCCCAAGGGTGTAGACCCCAGTGATACATGGTTGCGCCTAGTGCTAATTTAGCTGCTTCTGGTGTGTTCGGTTCAACGCCAAGTGGTGTCTCAAACCAACCGGTGTAGTAAGCCGCTGGCTCTGCCACACTCCAGAACATCAAGCCGATACCCATACCCGCTGCAAATAGCATGGATAACCAAGACATGAATGAGTAGTCTGCCGTTGCATCAACACCACCAAGGCGGATTTTACCAAACGGAGAAACGATCAAGCCTAAGCAGAAGATCACAAAAATATTGCCTGACCAGATGAACAGCCAATCGAATGAATTGATGATTTGCCCTTTAACGCCATCCAGTGCGGCCTTCGCTGATGCAGTATCAGTAACCAGAACACCAATCAAAAACAGAGCAATCAAACCTGCACTAATGCCAAATACTGGGTTATGTACGTCGAAACCCCATTTTTGGACGTTATCCTGACCAACAGTGTAATCGGTACTGTCGATACTGTATTTATCTATACCTTTAGTCATTATCCCTCTCTACGGAATACTACTAATATCCCTTACTTACCTGTGACCTAATCACAAACTCGAACCTACAATCCAAGTAGCACAAGCTGTTGTCACATTAATTCAAATACTTGGATGTCTGAAGTTTAGCAGGTTAACTTATTGTTTTCAGTAAACCTGAAGCGGTTCGTTTGGTTTTCATCCAATATTCACGTAAATACTCAAATTAATGTGGAAAAAAAAGCCGAATATGTCGGCCTTTAATTCAATATTACTTTTAGCTCAAAGCATTTTGGTGTTTAACCAATTGATTTTCTGTTCGTAAACCTAGCAATAAGCTTAGGCACATAAGCAATAATATGAACGCAAATGGAAGTGCCATAGAAACGGTACCGGCTTGCAATGCTTGGATAGATTCTGTACCACCAACCCACAATAGAACCGCAGCAATCGCACCACCAATTACCGCCCAAAAAACACGTTGAGGAACAGGTGAATCCACTTTACCACCAGAGGTAATACTATCAATCACTAGTGAACCCGAGTCTGAAGAGGTGATAAAGAACACCATAATCAAGCCAATCGACACCACAGATAAAACAGAGCTCATTGGCAGCGCATCGTAAGTGTGGAACAGCGAAAGCGTAATATCTTGTAGACCATTCATGCCTATCTCACCGACTTTGTTCGCAACTTGGTCTATCGCGATGCCGCCAAAAATCGCCATCCAGATAATGATCACTGTCGTTGGGATGAACAGTACCGCGACGATGAATTCACGAATCGTACGACCTTTAGAAATACGAGCGATAAACATGCCTACGAATGGTGACCAAGACATCCACCACGCCCAGTAGAATACCGTCCAACCTTGCATCCAAGTCTCATCACCACGACCATGGGGATTACTTAGAGGAATAAAGTTTTCGACGTAACCCATCAGCGCCGTTGGGATAGCTTTAATACCAGCAATGCCACCAGCAATCGTCACGAAAATCAGCAAGCCTAAAGCGACCAACATATTCACATTACTTAGCACCTTTACGCCGCCGTTGATGCCACGCACAACCGACATCGTTGCCAGAAAAGTGACCACAGCAATTACAACCAACTGCATGCCAATACCGCCATCAGTACCAAACACATGGTTGATACCACTTGTCGCTTGCTGCGCGCCTAAGCCTAATGAGGTTGCTAAACCAAACAGCGTTGCCAGTACCGCCACGATATCAACAATGTGACCAAACCAACCCCAAGTTCTATCCCCTAGAATCGGGTAGAAAATCGAGCGGATTGAAAGAGGTAAACCTTTATTGAAAGTAAAGAAAGCGAGTGCAAGAGCAACAACAGCGTAGATAGCCCAGCCGTGTAAGCCCCAGTTATAGATGGTTGCACCCAGTGCAAGCTTGGCCGCTTCAGGTGAGTATGCTTCTACACCAAGTGGCGTTTCATACCATCCAGTGAAGTAAGCGACTGGCTCTGCAACACCCCAGAACATCAAACCAATACCCATTCCTGCAGCGAATAACATCGACATCCAAGAAAGGTTAGAGTGCTCTGCTTTGGCATCATTGCCACCAATACGTATCTTGCCATACGGGGAGACAATGAGGGCAAAACAGAAAATAACAAAGATGTTGGCTGCCCACATAAAGAACCCATCGAAGTTACCGATGACTTTCCATTTTATACCATCAAGTGCAGATTTCGCGGTCTCTGGCTCTGCCACCAAAAGTGCCAACAGGAAGATGATGATCGACCCTGCACTAATACCAAATACAGGGTTATGTACATCAAAACCCCATTTCTGAACGTTATCTTGCCCTACGGTATAATCAGTATTATCAATACTATACCTATCCTTAACAGACTCCATGTTTCCTCTCTAACTTTGCAGTGCTCGGTTTGCAACATTGCATTCGGCACTTAAATTTCGAAAGGAAGAATATCAACCTGTCGCAAAAATACTAAAAAAACCTCCATAATGGAGGCCTTAACTACACATTTAGTAATTAAATTACACATTTGGTGTAATTTAGCGTAAGATCAATCCACAAGGCCACAATTGACAGCGTACTTGGCAAGCTCTGCAGTAGAGTGAATGTCGAGCTTATGCTTAATGTTTTGTCGATGGGTTTCGACAGTTCGATAGCTAATATTTAGCGCCTTCGCCACCTCTTTACTGCTCTCCCCTTTCGCCACTAATTTCAGTACAGCTTCCTCACGTCGACTCAGTGGATTCTTCACTGATGGCGTCGGAGTAATTGGCTGGGTGAACAAGTTTTGAGTCACTTTTTCGCAGAAATACGTCGAACCTTGATTGACCGTTTTGATTGCTTGAACCATTTTTTCAGCGGAAATCTCCTTCAACATATAGCCGACTGCACCCGACTGCATCACCTTCATAATATATTCACGGTTGTTATGCATGGTCAGCATCAGTACCTTAGCTTGCGGGTCTTCTTCTTTGATCAGGTGTGTGGCATCAATCCCATTCATAATGGGCATACTGATATCCATCAACACCACATCCGGGCGTAGGTCTTTGACAATCTCGACTGCCTCTAAGCCATTGCTTGCGGTACCTATCACGCTAATATCAGGCTCGAGTTCCAATCTCGCCATAAAGCCATCCAGTACCACTTGGTGATCGTCAGCAATCACAACTCGAATAACTTCACTCATTCATTAATCCCTCTAGTGTCAGTAACACTGTAATTTCCGTTCCGAAGCCAATCTCGCTCATCAGTTCAAAATCGCCACCGATAAACTCCACCCGCTCTCGCATATTTCGCAGACCAATCCCTCGTTTTTCCATTGCTTTGTAAGTATTAAAACCGACACCGTTATCCTGAATAAGCAGTTGCAACACATTGCCAATTTGCTGCGCGATAACCGTTACTTTGGTCGCTTGTGCATGTTTCTCTATGTTGGTTAACGACTCCTGAACCACTCGATACAAGGTGGTCGCCGCCTCTGACTTTAACTTCCCCGGTTGAGTGGCGAACAGGGTTTCAACCTCAATTCCCGAGTGTGCTTTAAAGTCTAAAAGTAGTGATGACAAAGCGGCTTCTAGACCAATATCATCTAATGAACTTGGACGCAGCTGGTGCGAGATATGCCTCACTTCCTCAATGGCGCGCATCAGTGAGTGCTGCGATTTATTGAGGTGAGCCTTAAGCTCTTCACTCTGTAACTTATTACCAAGCAGCTCCAAATGGCAACGACTCGACACTAATAATTGGTTAATACCATCATGCAGCTCGCGCGCGAGGTGCTTCTTCTCATCCTCTTGAAACATCACTGTCTTATGAGCCAGCTCTTTCAAGTTGTTATCCGCAATACGATGTTCGTGCATATTGATGGCTAAAGTAAGCACGATGATCACTGCTACCGTCACGCTCAAAATCACCACGATAGAGAAAAAAGTGGTTTCAATATTCTTGTTGATCGCAGCCTGCATTGAAGCGACTTCTTGATGTACATCTTCAATGTACAAACCCGTGCCAATCATCCAGTCCCAGCGTTCCAACCAAGCGGCATAACTCAGCTTGGATACCACTTCCCCTGTCGAAGGCTTTTGCCACAAGTACTGATGAAAGCCTCCTCCGGTTTGCGCTTCTCGTAACAAGGCTTCAATCAGGAAATCACCATCTTCATCTTGAAGTTGCAGTAAATTCTGGCCGATCAATTCCGGCTGTATTGGATGCACGAGATTGGTTCCGTGGCGATCATAAGCGAAAAAATAGCCATCCGCGCCATATCTAAGTTTAGACAATATGGCTCGAACTTCCGTTTTAGCTTGGGCTTCTTGAATATCGGGATCGTTGTAGATGTGTTCGATGGCGTCGAAAGCGAGATCGACAGTGTCCTTAAGTGCATTTTCACGGGATTTGATCAGGCTGTCTCTGAAGATCTCGACCTCTTTATCACCTAGGGTTTTAGTCTGGTGTAACGAGATCCAACTAATACTCGCCGTAACCAGCAGCAACGGGAGTAGTGTCAACAGAATCAGCTTGGCTTTTAGAGGCATTCCTTTTCCTCACTAAAAACGGCTTATTGAACATCAATAAGCCGTTTTATTTTAGCAATTTATAGATAGCCGTTGAAACATATCGTTCACATTCTTGGCGTCACTCACATTCCATAAAACGCGGGGAATGCGAGAAGTGACCCAAGTACGAGTATCTGAATCACAATGAAAGGCATCACACCTCGGTAGATGTCTTTAGTCGTTACGCCTTTTGGTGCCACGCCTTTTAGGTAGAACAAGCTAAAACCAAATGGTGGCGTCAAGAAGGAGGTTTGTAGGTTCATTGCAATTAAGATAGCGAACCACGTCATGTTGATACCCATTAACTCAGCAACCGGCGCTAAGATTGGCACGATGATGAAACAGATCTCTACGAAGTCGATGAAGAAACCCAGAATCAAAATAACCAGCATGGTAATGATCAGGAAGCCCCACTTCTCACCAGGAAGCTGCAGCATCCACTCCTCTACCAGATAATCACCGCCGGTATAGGTAAACGCCATCGAGAAAGCGGTCGCACCCAGCAAGATGGCAAACACCATCGCCGTTACTTTTACGGTTTCTTTAGAAGCGTCATACACCATCGACCAGCTAAACTGCCCGTACAGCAGTGCAAGTATCATCGCACCTGCGCCACCCAATGCAGCAGACTCTGTCGGCGTCGCCACACCTGCAAAGATGGAACCCAGTACCACAATGATTAACGCGAGCGGCGGAAGAATCGCTTTAAGCGCATCAATCACTTCTTGTTTGCGGCTGATTGAATCATCACGCTCAATAGGCTGAGCGGCTTCAGGGTGAAGTTTTGCGTATATCAAAATATAAACAATGTACGCACCCACCAGCATTACACCCGGCCAAATCGCCGCTTGGAACAAGTCACCAACCGGAACACCAAGTACATCACCGAGTAGAATCAATACGATCGATGGTGGGATGATTTGACCTAAGGTACCAGAAGCACAGATGGTGCCGCAGGCTAAGCCTTTGTCGTAATTGTACTTAAGCATTACAGGCAAAGAGATAAGGCCCATCGCAACAACAGAAGCACCAACCACACCTGTTGAAGCAGCGAGTAACGAACCTACCAGTACTGTAGAAATCGCGATACCACCACGTACACCACCAAACAAGCGGCCCATAGACTCAAGTAGCTGTTCAGCAAGCTTGGTCTTTTGCAGAACAAGCCCCATGAAAACGAATAATGGAACGGCCATTAACACCGTATTTTCCATGATCGATTGAATTCGATATGGCATAAAGGCAAACATTTCGATGCCTTCAGCCCAAACACCAAAGATTAAGGCGATACCACCAAAGGTAAACGCAACTGGGAAGCCAAGTAACAGTGCAAACAAGGCTACAAAAAACATTACTATTCCAATCATGTTTAGCCTCTACTTATGATTTGCATGGATAAGGTGCGGATTAAAAATCTTATTGAGTGAGTGCAGGATCAAACCTACGCCACTCAGTGCCATCAAGAAGAATGACAGCGGGATCATGGCTTTGATGATCCATCGATATGGCAAGCCACCGGGATCGCCTGAGGTCTCACCCAGTTCATAGCTCTCTTTGGCAACATCGATACCAAACCAAGCCACCAGCAGGCAAAACGGAAGTAGAAAGATCAGCGTGCCTAACAGGTCAATGATGGCTTGCGCTTTAAAGCTCAGTTGCTCGTAGAACACATCGACTCGAACATGGCCACCCGCTTTGATGGCATATGGCACACCTAATAGGAATACGGCAGAGAACAGGTGCCATTCCATCTCTTGAAAGGCAATTGAGACATCGTTGAATGCATATCTCATGACAACGTCATACACGACGTTGGCGATAAGTAAAATAAACAACATACTGGAAAGCCATCCCAGTGCATCACCGATACGATTAAATATGCGTTCAATATAAATTAGACTTCGCATTCCCGACTCCATGGAATTTGAAAAGACATCGCGCAGCTGAGCTGTTCGACGAAGAAAAGGTTCTTGGGCGTAAAACAGATTAGTTATTATGTTTTAAATGAACCCTCGGCTTATTCACTCTTGAATTCTTAATAAGAAAAGCTTCGGGTTCATTTAGATTTAGTTCTACAAGGGGCTATTATTTCGCTTGGCTATTTAGGTAAGCTCTGTGTGAAATATCCGTCCATGAACGTACTTGCTCTAGGTAAGCTGCTTGTGAAGCTTGAATCTCTTTTGCCAATGCATCTTTCTCAGCGTGCTCAGCAAGTAGGCGATCGTTCGCTTCTTTCAGTGCAGACATAACCTCTGGCGGGAAATCTTTTACTTGTACATCTGGGTACTCAGTCTTCATTGAAACCCAGTTCTTACCACTTTCATGCGTTGCTTGTGTGTACATGTCGTAAGCCGCTGTACGCATTGCAACACGCAGGATTTCTTGTAGATCTTCAGGAAGCTTGTTCCATGTACGCTTGTTCACTAAGAACTGAAGCTCTGAACCCGGCTCGTGCCAACCTGTGTAGTAGTAAGGCGCGATTTTGTGGAAACCCATACGTAAATCCAGTGATGGACCTACCCACTCTAGCGCATCAATCGTGCGACGCTCTAGAGACGTGTAAAGCTCACCTGGGGCAATGTTGGTCGGTTTAGCACCTAGCTCAGCAAGAATCTCGCCTGCAAAGCCTGGGATTCGCATTTTCAGACCTTGTAGATCTTCAACGCTGTTGATCTCTTTCTGAAACCAACCACCCATCTGGATATCGGTGTTACCACCTGGGAATGACATCAAGTTGTGTGGAGAATAAACCTGCTCCATCAACTCCATACCACCACCGTGATAGAACCATGCGTATTGTTCTGCAGGCGTCATACCGAAAGGCATAGAAGTGAAGTAAAGAGTGTTTGGAACTTTACCTTTCCAGTAGTAAGAGCCTGAGTGACCCATGTCGTATTGACCAGACTTAACCATGTCAAAAACGCCTAGAGGGGCTTTGTGTTTGTTCGCTGAATCGATTCTGATTTGCAGTCGACCATTCGACATCTTCTCAGCCATCGCTGCCATGTTTTTCGTTGCATCACCGAAAACAGGGAAATTAGGTCCCCATGTTTCAGCAAGTTTCAAACGATAAACCTTATCCGCAGCTGTTGCACCGGTTGCGACCAAAGCTAAACAAGCCGCAGCAGTTACCGCTACGTTTTTAAAAACTCGTGTAAGGGAGTTAGAAATGAGACTCATGTTCACGTCCTTTGTTGGGTTAACACTCTTTCTTTGAGCATTTTTTATGATTCAATCTAAGAGTGCACCGCGATGAAGCAACAAGATATCAGGGAGAGCACGCACCCTGAGCTTGTGTAAAGGTACGTATTAGACCAAAGGATTAAGTAGAACTACGTAGGAGATAAAAGAATGGTAACGATTTTAAAAGACTTGAAGAATTCCCCCCGAAAATGCGTATTGATAAATACC
>NZ_MCYD01000518.1:0-236 GCF_002876325.1 Vibrio sp. 10N.261.52.A1 | reverse complement strand
CACATTACAGTTAAGCGCTATCTATTGCCAAAAGCAGTAAGATCTGCGATTAACTTATGCGACACTAGCTCAGCTGGTAGAGCGCAACCTTGCCAAGGTTGAGGTCACGAGTTCGAACCTCGTGTGTCGCTCCAATTTTGAAAGTGAAACATGAAGAGCATTCTGGTAGAGTGCAATCCTTGCCAAGGTTGAGGTCACGCCTAAGTCTTGAAGATCGGGAACCTCGTGTGTCGCTC
>NZ_MCYD01000517.1:0-4421 GCF_002876325.1 Vibrio sp. 10N.261.52.A1 | reverse complement strand
CTTCTGAACATTATCGTAAAGTGCTGTCACTGCAAAAGAACATCACCTTGGTAGATGCTCGCAAGCTGTCTGATACTCGTTATTCTGACCACGATACTTTCAACCAACAAATTACCATTGCGGATACGATCGTCGGCAATAAAGTAGACCTTTATAACAAGGGGGATGCCGAAAAACTTGCCGAGTACGTTGCTCAGATTTGTCACCCAGATACTAAGCTGATCTTTGCTCATCACGGTAAGATCCCTTTCGATGAGTTTGATGGAGACACCAGCTTTTACCATCATCAAGCTCATGGGCACCATCACCACCATCATCATAAACAAGATAAGCCACTTGCGTCTGAACTACCGATGCCAGAAAGTGGCATGCTCAAAGCGACCAACCAAGGTGAAGGCTTCGAGAGTATTGGCTGGCGATTTGCAGCCGATAAACTGTTTGACCACCAGCGTTTACGACACTTTCTAGTCGGCTTGAAAGTTGAACGTATGAAGGCGGTGTTTATTACTCCAAATGGTATCTTTGGCTACAACTTAACAGAGGATGGTTTGACCGAATCAGAACTCGATGAGTGCAGTGAAACCAGAATTGAAGTAATTGGTCAGGACATAAAGAGTGATCTGGAAAGCCAGCTTCTAGATTGTCTTGTTAACTAAATTCGCTCTATCGATGATTAAAACTAAAGCCCTATGAATTAAGACACTCATAGGGCTTTTTAGACATTGGAGTAAACATCACTAAGTTAGTTTACCGACACCAATCGTTTCTCTGCTAATGCCATCGCAATGTTAGCTTTAGCGTAAGCACTCTCGTTGATAAAGTGCGGGTATATGTCTTGTTCACGTTCCCAACAAATATCATATCCAAAGAACGTCGCCAATATCGGCTGCCCTTGCTTAACGACCTCGAAATCCCGACCACATATCGCTGGGTGCACAGTAGCAACACGCATACCGTCTGGGCCAAGCGGAACATTAACCTCTTCAACATAGAAAAAAGCATCGTAGTCTTCTAACGCTTGTACTTGGTTGAGGTTGTGCTTCTCAACGTAATCAAGAACCATGGTCAGCATCTGCTTCATCAGTTTAAGCGTGTCGAATTTAAGCGAACCATGTGCCTGAGCGCCCACTTCAATCATCACACCGCACTTCCCGGCAGTACAAAGGTATGGCTGCTCATCCCAAGGCTTTCTATCTTCGAACAGAATATTAGCTTCTGGCATTCGCTGTTTCACATACGCGCCCATTTTTTGATAGAAAGCATCATTGGAAAGCAAGATTAATGTCGCCCCCATATTGCTGGTCGTGTTATGTAAATCCACAATCAGTTGTTGCTCTTTGCTTGCGTGTCTATCTATAAACTGTCGCGCCACTGTGTGCTCAGCTAAAGCAGCAGTGTCGTCTCGGTTAGCATTAGAAAACTGACGGTTTAGGTCCGTATCAAGGTATCGTATGTTCTGCTCTACCGCTTTAGGGTTTGCGATAACTGAATTCGTAGAGAATGTCGAACGATCGGCGGCATACATGCGCTCTTTGATCAGTTTGTTTAGGTAGATTCCAGAAAGCTCGTTACCGTGAGTTCCGGCGACCAGTAGGACTTGCTTGATGTTTTCCATGTAATTGATTTCCAAGTATCGAAGATGCAAGTCACCCTGCGTTATTGTTACAATATAACATAACAATAAGACAAATCATTCTCTAAAAGAGAGAACAAGAAAACACCTGATAACTAGAAGGAAAATCGAGAACCCTAGATAATGATCATACTTCATGTACTCATCCCATCATAAGAAAGCCCCGCGCTTGCGAGGCTTTAATTCATAGTTCAACATCATGGTCATCGGGGTATACAGCTATAAAGGTTACTTCAACCCCCTCTTCGTTAATGAAAACGACATCATGATTGCTTAGCGAGTTTTCTTTCCACTTCTCTGTCACCGGATGTACCGCTACTCACCGCTTTTGCAGGTTTAACGATCAAACCAATCCCGATTAAGAACAACACCGATGCCACTACTTGAGCGAGTGACAACACTTCGTCGTACATAAAGTATCCGCTGATCAACGCGAAGACTGGTACCAGCAAGGTTAACGGTGCAGTTGTGCTTAGTGGATATTGGATTAACAACTTGTTCCACACCCAATAGCCAAATAGCGTGGTTGGATAAGCCTGAAAAAGCACCGCAATCGTTGTGTTCCAATCCCATTGTTCAATCCCCTGCCAAATGATTTGATCCCCGTGTAACATCACAGCGAACAACACCAACGGCGCTGGTGCAAACAACATTCCCCACACATTAAAAGCAAACGCCTGCTTAGTTTTGGAAGCCTTAACAATGACGCCCATTAAGGTCCAACTGCACGCTGCAATCATAATCAAGATAACGCCATTAACGGTGACATTCCCTTTCGCCGCTGAAACTAAAACTGCAAGTGCAGACAGGGCTAACATCGCACCAATTAACTTACGAACCGACGCACTTTCTTTGAAAACCCATACCCCAACTGCCATTCCAATAAGCACGTTGCTTGAAAGCAATACTGAGGAAAGCCCAGATGAGAGGCCTGCTGTGATCGACCATGATGCCATGCCCCAAATACCCACACCAAACACGAAGCCGTAACCCACTAAATAGCGCCAAGCGACATTCGGTCTCGCCACAAAAAATATCACTGGAATCACCGCTAGCGAGAAACGCGCGGCCGTTGCCAGCAACGGATGAACATTAGTTACACCCATTTTAATCATCGAGAAATTGAATCCCCAAATTGCCATCACCAATACCGCTAGCAACAAATCATTTCTTTTCATACTGTCCCCCTCCTTTGTTTTGAAAGAGTATCCCTTGAACAACAAAAGCGGTACAGATACAATTTTTGCAACAAAAACCAGTACAGTTAACTTCAGTCATGAGCATTTACAGAAAACTTGCGAATCAGTTTATTAATGAGATTGAGAGTGGGAAAAGACCCGAAGGTGGGCGTATGCCTTCGCTTCGTCAATTAGCTAAGCAACAAGCCGTCAGCATGTCGACTGTAGTCAGCTGTTACCAAGAGTTAGAATCTCAGGGCTGGATTCACTCTCGACCACAAGCTGGGTATTTTGTTTCTCCTCATAAGCCTGCTCACTCCACACCTGAATGGGCACAGTTTGAGAGTAAGGTTTCCAGAGTTAGACAAACTGCATCGACTCACAACGCAATAAATGGGCCTTTAGGGGTTTCTAGCACCACCAATGATGAGCAATCGGTCGTTGAACTAGAACGCAGTTTCCGCCGCTCTATCAAACGCATGGGTAACAGGCTCAACCATTACCCTGATACTCAAGGCGAGCCGATATTACGACAAGCATTGTCCACTCACTTTGCTAAGCTTGATGTGCATTTTTCACCCGATGAACTGGTGATCACCGCTGGCTGTATGTCGGCAATAAAAGCCGCTCTTGAATCATGCACCAAAGAAGGCGATACCATTGCCATTAGCTCACCATGCTTTAATGGCATACTCGAATTACTTGGCAAGATGTCGCGTAAGATCATCGAGATCCCATCTCTAGATGACGGTGTAGACCTACAACAGTTAGAAACACATCTGAAAAGTAAGCGTGTCGATGCCGCTATATTCTGTACCTCTCATATGAACCCACAAGGGATCAATATGTCTGCCAGCCAAAAGCAGAAATTGGCGGCATTAGCGAATGAATATCGAGTGCCGATCGTCGAAGACGATGTGTATCTAGAACTTTCTTATTCTTCGCACACGCCACTGCCCGCCAAATACTATGACAAAGATGGTTATGTTTTATGGTGTGGTTCTGTCTCGAAAAGCTTATCACCGAGTTACCGCTTAGGATGGTGCTTACCTGGAAGGTATATTAATGAGTACAAAGCGCAATTTTCTGCTGCAAGCTACGGCGTTGCCCTGCCCACTCAACTCGCTGTCGCTGACTTTATTGAATCTGGTCAATACGCAAAACACGTTCGAAGAAGATGTGCTCAAATCCTCTCTTTACGCCAGCAATACCTAAGTTATTTGACTCAAAACCTTCCTGATGATGTCAAAATAAGCAGCCCACAAGGTGGCATGGTACTTTGGCTACAGATCCCTAACCTCAACCATATCGTGTTTGCTCAAGCGGTTTCTGAGAAGAAGATTGATATTCGGCTTGGGCATCTGTTCAGCACTCTTGATCTCTACAGCAACAGCTTACGCATCAACTTTGGTTATGCGCTAAAGGGAGAGGCCAAACAACAGCTGGATGGCTTGATTGAACTTATCCGACAATGTGTCAGCAAATAGTTATTACTCAAGCTTGGATCTTTAATTTTTTTCATCATTATTTGTTATAAAAAAGGCACTTATTATTCTGATTTAAACTGGGTTAAAGCCCGTTACCGTAAGGAAACCCACTCACCTTAAAAC
>NZ_MCYD01000516.1:0-12448 GCF_002876325.1 Vibrio sp. 10N.261.52.A1 | reverse complement strand
AATGGCGGTGAGGGAGGGATTCGAACCCTCGATGCAGCTACAAACCACATACTCCCTTAGCAGGGGAGCGCCTTCGGCCACTCGGCCACCTCACCGTCTTGCGGAGGCACATATTACGTTTTACCGAAAATATGTCAAACACTTTATTGAAAAAAATTGGACAAAAACACTCAACCGTTTGCTATTTAATCAAAGCGCTTGCAATTTGAACTTATAACATCAAAAGCGCGCTTTTTCCCTTAAAAATTAAGGCGAAAGATTGGCAATAATAAACCGCTAAAAACAATTATCTGATTTCTCCAGCAGCAAGTGCTACCGCTGGATGAACAATACTACGGGATGCGTATTTGCGCTATAGGGGAAGCCAATAAATCTTGAAGTGTGGCAAAGAAATTTCACCGTCCGCTATCACACCCAGCAATTACCAATAGCACCTAACTTGGTGAAGTATTCATTCTGCAAAATCAAAACAAATACGTTATCCGATGAACCAATGTTTCGACGTCGAATTATCATTCCTCAAGATCAAAAAAGGCTAGCAGTAATGCTAGCCTCTTCTCTACGCAAAGTATTAGTAGTTGCCAGATGCAACGTTACCATTACCTTTTTCAGCTTGAATGCGCATGTAGATCTCTTCACGGTGAACAGATACTTCTTTAGGTGCGTTAACACCAATACGTACTTGGTTACCTTTAACACCTAGTACAGTAACTGTTACTTCATCACCAATCATCAGTGTTTCGCCAACGCGGCGAGTCAAAATTAGCATTCTTTGCTCCTTGAGTAATCTCTAAATTTATCTAGCTACGAGAGCATTATCCAACAAAAGTTATATTTTCGTAAACTATCGATTGAGTTTATTTAACCAAAATGCACTTCTTTTTGGGGATAACCCTGCTTTTCACGCGCTACGATGTATGCATTATGTAATATGTTAGCAGCCGTATCGACTTGCGTTGGTGATATCACCAAAGTTAAAGACTGCTGCTGCAATAAGTGATGCTGTACATCAATTTCGCCTTCAGACAACAATCCATGTGAACTGACCACAATTTCTTGTGTTCGGCTTCCTACCACAGTTAACAAACTAACCTGTTCACTATTACGGATTTTCTCATCAAAAACTAGTTTTAATTTGGCACTTATGTCTTGTTTAATAATGAGTGCTGCCCGTTCTGTTCCCTCGATCACACTACAGACTTCAATTCCTAACAGTTGGCAATGCGATAAGAAAGAATCTAGGTCCTCATTCAAACACTCGATACGCACCATATCTCTTTGTATAGCGAGGCCAGAAATATCATTCAAACACTGGTCGCCAGCAATCAATGTACCCTCGCCTTCTTCAAAGCTTGAAAGCACTCGCAATGGCACATTGTGTTGCCACGCGTACTGCACGCACGGAAGGTGCAATACCTTAGCACCACGACGAGCCATCTCTTCCATAGACGGAAAGTCTAAGGTATCTAACTTCTTCGAATGTTTAACAACGCGAGGGTCACACGAGTAAACGCCATCAACATCAGTATAGATCTGGCACTCTTTAGCTTGAAGGGCGCCAGCTAACGCAACCGCTGTGGTATCGGAACCACCACGGCCTAATGTCGTAATGTCGCCTTTAGCGTTCATACCTTGAAAGCCAGCCACAATCACAATCTGATTGTCGCCTAACAAGGTTTGAATAGGAGTAGTATCAATACGCTCGATCGTCGCATTGTTATGATTAGAATCGGTGTAAATCCCAGCTTGATAGCCCGTCATCGATGTCGCTTCATAACCTAACTTGTGCAGCGTCATCGCCAACAGTGCCATGGAAACTTGTTCTCCTGCAGTTAACAACACATCCAATTCTCTAGCATTTGGTACGCTATCGATTTGAGTGGCTAAGTTAACCAACCGATTCGTTTCTCCTGACATAGCAGAGACCACAACCACAACCTGATTGCCTTCATTTTTCGCTTCAATGATTTTCTCTGCTACATGTTGGATTCGTTCTATTGAACCCACTGACGTTCCGCCAAACTTCTGCACGATAAGAGGCATTTTCACCCGTCCTCACCTTCCCAAGACCAATGTCTATATATGACAAAAAAACACACGCTCCGCGTCATGGCGAAGCAATAAAAAATTAACCAAGAAGTCTAACGTTGACATTAGACTTCTTGGTTAATCTCAATCAAACCTGGTTTAGACACTCTTCCAATAGGCAAAATAAAAGATGCCCAATCAACTGATTGGGCATCTTTGTATCAATTACTTAAGCTTAAAGACGCTCTTCTAGCCAAGTACGTACAGATTTAAGCGCTTCAGGTAGTGCTTCAACGTCAGTACCGCCCGCTTGAGCCATATCTGGGCGACCGCCGCCTTTACCGCCAACTTGCTCAGCAACCATCTTAACGAGATCACCAGCTTTTACTTTGCCGATAAGGTCTTTAGTTACACCAGCAATCAAGCCAACTTTACCGTCTGCTACGTTAGCGATCAGGATGATGCCGCTACCCACTTGGTTTTTAGCATTATCAACCATAGTACGTAGGTTCTTGTTGTCTGCACCTTCAATAGCAGCAACCAGTACCTTAGTACCAGAGATCTCTTCTACTTTGCCCATGATGTTTGCACTTTCTGCTGCAGCCATCTTTTCTTTAAGTAGTTGGATTTCTTTCTCTAGAGATTTAGCTTTCTTAGCTGACTCAGCCAGTTTCTCTTCGTAAGCGTTAGCTTGAGCTTCTACTGCATCTAGTGCAGCTTCACCCGTTACCGCTTCGATACGACGAATACCCGCTGCGATACCACCTTCAGAAGTGATCTTGAATAGACCAATATCACCTGTGTTTGAAGCGTGAATACCACCACAAAGCTCAGTAGAGAAATCGCCCATAGACAGAACGCGAACTTCATCATCGTACTTCTCGCCAAACAGTGCCATTGCACCTTTTTCTTTCGCTGACTCGATGTCCATGATGTTGGTTTCAATTGCATGGTTCTTACGAACTTGTGCGTTAACCAAACGCTCTACTTCTTTAATCTGTGCCGGTGTTACCGCTTCAAGGTTAGAGAAATCAAAACGTAGGTTATCTGGCTTAACCAAAGAACCTTTCTGAGCAACGTGCTCACCAAGCACTTCGCGCAGTGCAGCATGAAGTAAGTGAGTTGCAGAGTGGTTTAGTGAGATAGCAGCACGACGCTCAGCGTCTACTGTAGCTTCTACTTTATCGCCTTTCGCGAACACACCTTCAACTAGCTCACCATGGTGTGCAAATGCGTTACCTAGCTTTTGAGTATCTTCTACTTTGAAAAGGCCTGAAGCTGTTTTCAGAGTACCTGTATCACCACATTGACCGCCTGATTCAGCATAGAATGGCGTCTCTTCAAGGATGATGATTGCTTTATCGCCCGCAGACAGAGAAGCAACCTCTTCGCCTTCAACGAACAGTGCAGAAATCTCACCAGCACCTTCTGTACCGGTGTAACCACAGAACTCAGTGTTGGTTTCAACTTTGATCGTCGCGTTGTAGTCAGTACCGAATTGGCCTGCTTCACGTGCACGCTGACGCTGAACTTCCATCGCCTTCTCGAAGCCTGCTTCATCAATAGTGAAGTCACGCTCACGAGCGACATCGTTAGTTAAGTCAGCTGGGAATCCGTAGGTATCGTAAAGTTTGAATACTGTTTCACCGTCTAGCTCTTTGCCTTCAAGTGCGTCTAGTGCTTCGTTCAGGATAACCATGCCGCGCTCTAGCGTACGACCAAAGTTTTCCTCTTCGATACGAAGTACTTTTTCAACTAGCTCTTGTTGCTTCTTAAGCTCTTCAGCGGCAGAACCCATCACTTCAGCCAGTACGCCCACAAGTTTGTGGAAGAATACGCCTTGTGCACCAAGCTTGTTACCGTGACGAACTGCACGACGGATGATACGACGTAGAACGTAACCACGACCTTCGTTTGAAGGCATAACGCCATCAGCGATCAGGAATGAACAAGAGCGGATGTGGTCAGCAATAACGCGTAGTGACTGGTTTGATAGGTCTTCGTAACCGATCGTTTCAGCGGTTGCTTTGATTAGCTTTTGGAATACATCGATTTCGTAGTTAGAGTGTACGCCTTGCATGATTGCAGAGATACGCTCAATACCCATACCTGTATCAACGGCAGGCTTAGGTAGCGGTTCCATTGTGCCGTCTGCGTGACGGTTGAACTGCATGAATACGTTGTTCCAGATCTCGATGAAACGGTCACCATCTTCTTCAGGAGTGCCTGGACGGCCGCCCCAAATGTGTTCACCGTGATCGTAGAAAATCTCAGTACATGGACCACAAGGACCTGTGTCACCCATTGTCCAGAAGTTATCAGACTCGAACTGTTTACCGCCTTCTTTGTCGCCGATACGAACGATACGGTCAGCAGGTACACCTACTTTTTTGTTCCAGATATCGAATGCTTCGTCATCTGTCTCGTAGACTGTTACCAGTAGACGGTCTTTTGGCAGTTGAAGAGTTTCTGTTAGGAATTCCCAAGCAAACGCAATGGCGTCTTCTTTGAAGTAGTCACCAAAGCTGAAGTTACCAAGCATTTCAAAGAATGTGTGGTGACGAGCCGTGAAACCTACGTTTTCAAGGTCATTGTGTTTACCGCCAGCACGTACACAACGTTGAGCCGTAGTCGCTCGAGTGTAGGCACGCTTTTCGGCGCCTAAGAAACAATCTTTGAATTGGTTCATACCTGCGTTAGTGAATAGCAGGGTTGGATCGTTATGTGGAACTAACGATGAACTGTCTACGATTTGGTGTCCTTTGCTCTCAAAGAACTTAAGGAACGCGTTGCGAACCTCATCAGTGCTCATGTACATGCAGCTCTTCCTGAAAATAGTCGAGTTAGAATTTTGCCGTATTGTAGATCATGGTTAAGGCTTCGACTAGTTTTCTTGTAGAAAAGACGCCCTTGGGTAGGATTTTAGTTGGAATTAGCGAAAATGAAGAATATTCCACTAGGTTGTACCAAGTAGATATGAAGAAAACCGGTGTGATGAATGTTTATGGAGGAGGCTTCAATCAACTCTGATAAGTAAGAGAACGCACTGGGTATTACTGATTATGGAAGGCTAGCGCTTAGTGCAGATATGATTGAACTCTTCACTATTATTGGCAGAGAACAGATAAAGAAAATCATCTTCCAATTCAATATCATATTGAATCGTAAAACCCTTATACAGCGCCTGATTACGATTGATCATGTCATTCGGGTGTTTATGTCTGAAGTTCACTTCATTAAATACCATCTCTAAATGATTATCTTGCAATGTGTATTTTCCGACAAACACTACCTCTGCCGTTTCGACTGCCCCCTGCTGATTCACGGTTTGAATCCTATCGCTGACAAAAAAATCTTCGTCAGAACTAAATGAGTACAGCATAAATTCATTCAACTCAGAGTACCGCGCATACGACGGCGTAACAAAGCCCAAATGTTTGAGGTTACACGCCCACTGGCTACCTCTTAAAGAGATAGGTTGAATGAGTAATACAATTGCCAGAATCAATGCACCTAACGCTGAAATCATGACAAAAATTGCAGGCTTAGATTTTATCAATGCGTAACACCTTGTATCTTATTTAATTCTATTCTTTACTTACTTGCCTATCATCCACAGCAAGCATCGGAATTATAAGCGTAGACTGAAACCTGCTAAGGTTCAGCAAAATATTGTAATCAATAAAGTTTCGCGTAATTAACGGTGAAGCCTTGGTGCCCAAAATTCACCAAGGCCTCTCGCTATGATTAAGCTTTTAGAGCTTCAACAATAGCGTTGTAGTTTGGCTCTTCAGTCACTTCCGAAACCAGTTCGCTGTGCAACACTACGTTGTTCGCATCTAGTAGAATAACGGCACGAGCTGACAAGCCAGATAGTGCATGCTCTTCAAACTGTGTACCGAATGCTTTTAATAGCTCTGGATTTTTGAATACCGATAGCTGCTCCACACCTTCCACACCTTCGCTCTCTTGGTAACGAGCAAGCGCAAATGGCAGATCGGTTGAAACCGTGTATACATCTACTGACTCTGATTTTAGCTCTGCTAGTTCAGAGATCACCTTAGTACTGCTTGAACATACTGGTGTATCAACGCTTGGGAACAAGTAGATCAGTTTAAAATCAGCTTGTTTTTCTGAAATCGTTAGTGGTGCTAGCGATACCGATGTCATTGCTGGTGTAGTAAGTACTTCACCTTTTTGTGGGAAGTCACCTGCTAGTGCGATTTTATCGCCCATAAATGTCACTGTGTTCATGTTTATTCCTTTCAATGTAATTCTTAAAATGGCTGTTCTAGCTGACTGTGTTGCTATTATCTAAAGACATTCAAATCGAACATCTCTTATCTATATTTCATTCGTAATTTGCACCTGCGAAGCCAGTAACAACGTTTATTACCCCTCGGGCGCAAATTCAACGCTTAGGCAGCTTCGATTACTTTTCGTATTTGATTGAGGATAGGAACCGCATCGTCGAAACCAACAGAAAGAGAGAAATCAATTTCTTGATCAATATGCTGCTGAGCAACCTTTAGTAAGGTCACCTTGTCGCAGTGTTCAATACTCTTATCTTTATCGGCAAAAATCTTAGTAAGAGACTGAACGACACCCAGTTGAAAGGACTCTATGGAAGTGACGTCCTTATACTCTTGCAACAGCTGATTCACCGATTGAGAGTTTTTCTGTTTAATTTCTGGCATCCTAATTACCTTTAAAACAACGATTAGAAGTCAAGCTATCACCCAAACTCGAGGCGGCATTACGTTAGCAACCAGCCCTCGTTCTCACCACAAACCATTGCCAAACAAAAACATAACCACATAGCTAAATGTAATTTTTATATAACCAATGAGATTTTACAGTTACAGACAGCCCTCCTATGCTTAAAGTACCGCCCGCCAAAATGAACTTCATTAAAATTACTAAGCCCATGAATCAAATGCGTAATATCACCGATTCCGTCACTATTGATATTGAGATAAGGACGCTGACTCACCATCCAGCGGATATCACGGTCAGCATGCGCCCTCTACCGTTCAAGGTTCTGTTGTACTTGTTAAAGCACCAAGATAGATGCGTTTCGCGAGAGGAGTTGTTTGAAGAGTGTTGGCAAGGTGTGTTGGTTACCGATCAGTCCCTAACCAACACCATTAGTTATATTCGAAAAGTATTCAAAAAATTAGACACTAACGAGCTAGAACTCAAAACAATCAGTAAGCAAGGTTACTTATTGGTGATTTCACCAAAGCAACAAGCTCTGAAGGTTGAAGAAATTAAGCCTTTCGTTGATGCGGAAGTGCAACTTGAATTGGCGGATGCAGGCACTAGCATTGATGAAGAAAAAATAAGCCCAGATTTACAGCAACCAGTCAGTACTCAGAAAACGAAAACCAAGTTTCCTCGTCAATTTACGTTAAATTTATGTGCCCTGTGGCTTGGCATCATATTGGTCGCCTACTACTCCATTCATTACAACAAAGAGCAAGCGCCATTCTTGAATAAAGGCAACTACCAGTCCTACCCGTTTGGTAGCGCCACGCTTTATGTTCATGACCAATCAAATACAATCACTGAGCCCGAAATGACTTCATACATCAAGAACCTCGAGCTATCGCAGTGCAATGTAAAAAGTATCTACATTCGTATCACTAATTCAGCTTTCCGAGACAACATTATTTCAATGTATGCTTTTGTTTTTACCAACAATCGAAAGAGTCAAAATATCTTCAAACAGAAACTAGACGGCCTCAATATTTACCCATCCATTATTACTCCTTTACTGGATTCCTTTTACTGCAAAGGTAAGCCACAGCAATAATAGTTCCAGCCCTTGGAAAGGTGTACAGCTTAGTTTCAGGTGGGGTAGTAACGTGCAAAAGCGCGGATGAGAACTGAGGAAATGTAGCCACAATGTGTCCACTAATAAAAAAGCCCCGCATACAATGCGAGGCTTCAAGTTCTTAGCTAAGAGTAACGATTTAGATTAAAACTCTTCGTTCTCTTCTTCTTTCTCTGCTTCTTTCTCTTCTAAAACAGCTGGAGTCAGCAGCAAGTCACGAAGTTTAGTATCTAGCTCTAGAGCGATCTCTGGGTTTTCACGTAGGAACTTACAAGAGTTCGATTTACCCTGACCAATTTTATCGCCTTTGTAGCTGTACCAAGCACCCGCTTTATCAACTAGCTTGTTCTTAACACCTAGGTCAATCAGCTCACCTTCGCGGTTAAAGCCTTGGCCGTATAGGATTTGAGTTTCAGCTTGTTTAAACGGTGCAGCAATCTTGTTCTTAACAACCTTAATGCGCGTTTCGTTACCAACGATCTCGTCACCTTCTTTGATAGAACCAGTACGGCGAATATCAAGACGAACAGATGCGTAGAACTTAAGTGCGTTACCACCCGTTGTTGTTTCTGGGTTACCAAACATTACACCAATCTTCATACGGATTTGGTTAATGAAGATACACATACAGTTAGACTGCTTAAGGTTACCAGTCAGCTTACGCATTGCTTGAGAAAGCATACGAGCTTGAAGACCCATGTGGCTGTCGCCCATTTCGCCTTCGATTTCAGCTTTTGGTGTTAGTGCTGCTACTGAGTCGACAACCAATACGTCGATAGCACCAGAACGCGCTAGAGCATCACAGATTTCTAGAGCTTGTTCACCAGTATCTGGTTGAGAAACAAGAAGTGCATCGATATCAACACCAAGCTTTTGAGCGTAGATTGGGTCTAGTGCGTGCTCAGCATCAACGAAAGCACAAGTTTTACCTACTTTTTGTGCTGCAGCAATCAGCTCAAGTGTTAGCGTTGTTTTACCTGAAGATTCTGGACCATAGATTTCAACGATACGACCCATCGGTAGACCACCAGCACCTAGTGCGATATCTAGAGATAGAGAACCAGTAGAAATTGTTTCTACATCCATTGTGCGGTTGTCACCAAGACGCATGATAGAGCCTTTACCAAATTGTTTTTCAATCTGACCAAGGGCTGCGGCTAACGCTTTTTGTTTATTCTCGTCCATTACTATCTCCAGATAATCGGTTGTCGTGAAACAAGCGATTTAGAATCTATTTCGAACCCACATAGGGGTGACTAATTGGCTTTTATTATACTGTTGATTCATACAGTGTCTATACCTGTATGAAAATAATTTGTACAAATGTTACTTGTCTTCCATTGATAGGTAATCATAAATAACTTGCAGGGCATGGTGCGTGGCTTGTTGGCGTACTTGTGATCTGTCACCGGCAAATACATACGTTTCCACTTTATTCCAACCACTTAGCGCCTTCCAAGCAAAGCATACCGTACCAACGGGCTTCTCTTCAGTACCGCCACCAGGACCTGCAATACCACTAATTGACACCGCGATGGTTCCGTTCGAATGCTCTAGCGCACCTTTAGCCATTTCTATGACGACAGGTTCACTGACCGCACCAAATTCCACTAAGGTTTCTAGCTGTACGCCAATCATCTCTTGCTTTGCTTCATTGCTATACGTGACAAAAGCGCGATCAAACCAAGCAGAGCTGCCCGCGATATCCGTTACCGCACTTGCTACACCGCCACCAGTACAAGACTCGGCGGTCACCAACACCTGATTGTGCTCTGCAAGCAACAGTCCGAGTTTTTCACTAAGATCTTGAGTCATCTGCATTATCAGCTTCCCTTTATTTACCATTAGAACATTTGGATGCGCATCTTTTCGCTTCAGCCGCTTTTCGCACGAAACGCTTTCACGTATCCTAAGCCGCAATAGAAATAAACGAAAGAAGTTAACTGTGAAAGCCGATCAAAAACATACTCCCATGATGCAGCAGTACCTAAAACTGAAGGCAGAAAACCCAGAAATTCTGCTGTTCTACCGCATGGGCGATTTCTACGAGCTTTTCTACGATGACGCAAAAAAAGCGTCTCAACTCCTCGATATTTCACTGACTAAACGCGGCTCTTCAAATGGCGAGCCAATCCCAATGGCCGGCGTCCCATATCATGCCGTTGAGGGGTATCTAGCTAAGTTAGTGCAACTCGGAGAATCCGTAGCAATTTGTGAACAGATTGGTAATCCAGCACTTTCAAAAGGCCCTGTAGAACGTGCGGTTGTGCGTATCGTGACACCAGGTACCGTAACTGACGAAGCACTGCTTTCTGAACGCGTCGACAATTTGATTGCCGCTATCTACCACCACAATGACAAGTTTGGTTACGCGACGCTAGACATTACCTCTGGCCGATTCCAACTGTGTGAGCCTGAAACCGAAGAAGCAATGGCAGCAGAACTGCAGAGAACCTCTCCGCGTGAGTTGTTGTTCCCTGAAGATTTCGAACCCGTTGAATTAATGGCAAGCCGTACTGGTAATCGTCGCCGCCCAGTATGGGAATTTGAACTAGATACCGCTAAGCAGCAGTTGAACCAACAGTTTGGTACTCGTGACCTTGTTGGTTTTGGGGTTGAAGGCGCGAAGCTTGGCTTGTGTGCAGCCGGCTGTCTTATTCAGTATGTGAAAGATACCCAACGCACAGCGCTGCCACATATCCGTTCACTGACCATGGACAAGCAAGATCACTCGGTGATCCTTGATGCTGCAACTCGCCGCAACCTAGAGATCACACAAAATCTTGGTGGTGGTACCGATAACACCCTTGCTGAAGTGCTGGACCACACTGCAACCGCAATGGGTAGTCGTATGCTTAAGCGTTGGTTACATCAACCAATGCGTAATATCTCAGCACTCGATCAGCGCCTAGACGCAATTGGCGAAATGAAAGATTTGGCGCTATTCACTGAGCTGCAGCCAACACTGAAACAGATTGGTGATATTGAGCGTATTTTGGCTCGATTGGCACTTCGCTCGGCTCGCCCACGTGATATGGCGCGACTTCGTCAAGCGATGGAATACCTACCAGAGCTTGCAGAAACGCTAACCCAACTAAAGCATCCATACCTGACCCAACTTGCTCAGTATGCTTCTCCTTTAGATGAAGTATCTGAGTTACTAGAGCGCGCCATCAAGGAGAACCCACCTGTGGTTATCCGCGACGGTGGTGTGATCGCTGAAGGCTACAATGCCGAACTAGACGAATGGCGTAACCTGGCTGCTGGTGCAACCGAATTCCTTGATCAATTAGAGCAAGAAGAGCGTGAGCGTCACGGCATCGACACACTTAAGGTTGGCTACAACAATGTGCACGGTTTCTTCATTCAAGTAAGCCGCGGACAAAGCCACCTTGTGCCGCCTCACTATGTACGTCGTCAAACACTAAAGAACGCTGAGCGCTACATTATTCCTGAGCTAAAAGAGCACGAAGACAAAGTTCTAAACTCTAAGTCGAAAGCTCTGGCTATCGAGAAGCAATTATGGGAAGAGCTGTTTGATTTACTATTGCCACATTTAGAGCAACTACAAAACATCGCCTCTTCTGTGTCTCAGCTTGATGTCTTACAGAACCTAGCCGAGCGTGCAGACACACTCGATTATTGCCGTCCAACCATGACCGAATCTGCTGGCGTCCAAATCCAAGCAGGCCGTCACCCTGTGGTTGAGCAAGTGATGGATGAACCATTCATTGCTAACCCAATTGACCTTAACGACAAGCGTAAAATGCTGATCATTACAGGTCCAAACATGGGCGGTAAATCGACTTACATGCGCCAGACAGCACTTATCGCGCTAATGGCACATATCGGTTGTTATGTTCCAGCAGAGAGCGCAACCATTGGCTCTATCGACCGCATCTTTACTCGTATTGGCGCATCGGATGATCTAGCGTCTGGGCGTTCAACCTTCATGGTTGAGATGACAGAGACTGCCAACATCCTGCATAACGCAACACCAAACAGCTTGGTGCTGATGGATGAAATCGGTCGTGGTACCAGTACTTACGATGGTCTATCTCTGGCTTGGGCAAGTGCAGAATGGCTAGCGAATCAAATCAATGCGATGACACTGTTTGCGACGCACTACTTTGAGCTAACCGAACTACCAAACCAGATTCCAACACTGGCCAACGTTCACTTAGACGCAGTAGAGCACGGTGACAGCATCGCCTTCATGCACGCAGTTCAAGAAGGTGCAGCAAGTAAGTCTTACGGCCTAGCGGTTGCTGGGTTAGCTGGCGTACCAAAAGCCGTGATCAAGAACGCTCGTGCGAAACTGACACAACTTGAAGCGTTGAGCATTGAGTCTCCTACATCGAAGCCGAGCGGCGTTGATATTGCGAACCAACTGAGCCTTATCCCGGAACCAAGCGAAGTAGAGCAAGCATTAGCGAACGTGGATCCTGATGATCTAACACCACGCCAGGCACTAGAAGAGTTATACCGCTTGAAGAAGCTACTGTAGTCAAAAGTGGTCTAGCTCATAGGCTAGTAAATTAAGAAATTTAAGACACCAGAAACTAAAAACGCTGACATTAAGTC
>NZ_MCYD01000515.1:0-11857 GCF_002876325.1 Vibrio sp. 10N.261.52.A1 | reverse complement strand
CTCTATATACTGGCTGAATAATAATATTTAAATCAGTCGGTTATAGAGGCGTTATCTATGGATAGATCAGAAAGCTTGTTTCAAAAGCAGCGTATAAAACGGTTTAACTTTTCAGTATGGACAGTTCTGACTGGAACGTTACTCGCCCGAACAAGCTACTTTATGGCATGGCCTTTTCTGATCGTCTTTCTCTATGAAGATTACGGCGCTTCAGCGATTGAAGTCGGTACCATGCTAGCGGTATCCGCCGTTGTTGGTGCTGGAACTGGGCTCTACTCGGGTTACCTTTCGGATAAGCTAGGGCGTAAATGGGTCATGGTGCTCGGCAGTTGGATTGCCTCGATATCCTACACTGGCATCGCATTAGCGAGTGAAGTGTGGCAGTTCTATGTGTTGATCATGATGACAGGTCTAATGCGCCCAATGATCGAAGCGCCAGCTAAGGCAGTCATAGGCGATAATCTCAAAGACTCCAAAGATCGTGAGTTAGCGCTGAACATTCGTTACTTCTTACTTAATCTGGGTGGCGCACTTGGTCCATTGATTGGTATCACTTTGGCTCTTTCTCAGCCACAAAACTTGTTCTTTGTTGCTGGTGGTACTTATGTCGTTTACGGTTTCTGGCTGCTGTTAGGAATTGAACGAAAAGGTACTTTTACCAAGCCAGATCCCTCTCAACTGCCTAATTTCGCCGCGACGCTTAATGTGATTCGTAAAGACAACATTTTTGTAAAACTGATGGTCGCTAACTTCATCATGATGTTTGTCTACGCGCAGGTTGAGTCGTCAATTCCTCAAGTCATCGTGCGCTCTTCAATCGCTGATGCCGCTCAACTCATTGCTGGGTTAGTTTTGGTGAATACGCTGACGATTATCGTTTTCCAGTTCCCAATGCTTAAATGGCTTGAGCACGTGCCGCTGTTTGTTAGAACTCGAATCGGCATGATTTTGATGGCGATTGCGCAAATTGGCTTTCTTTTTACACCAAATGATTGGCCACTAGGTTGGGGAATTGCTTGTTTTATATTAAGTTTAGGAGAAGTGATTGCTTTCCCAACCCTTAATGTACAAATCGATAGAATGGCACCGCCACATCTCAGAGGCTCTTACTTCGGTGCGGCGGCACTTTACTCTCTTGGCTTTGCTATTGCGCCATTGCTTGGTGGTGTGGTGATAGAGATGTTGAGCGCCTACTGGCTATTTGTGCTCTGTTTCATCCTATGCTTGGCGATGATTTGGTTGTACTGGTTGGCAGAGCATACTGAAGACAGTGTCGAAAGAGAGTCGATGACCCTGACTTAGCGAGATGAGCCTTGGGTGTTAAGCGACTGATAATAACTAAGGCAATGTGAGTTATGGATAAATCGAATTTTGCACAAAAGTTAAAGTATCTGCGTGAAGAGAAAGCTTTATCTCAGGAAGAGTTTGCTGAGCTACTTTCTCATTCTCACCGAGCATTTTCTGGTGTCAATCAGGTGATGGTGAGCCAGTGGGAAAGGGCGAAGACACTGCCCAGTTTTGTTCGTCGTTTGGGGATTGCGAGCTTCTTCCAGGTGGATTATGACTTTTCTGTTGAAGAAATGGTGCAAGTGAAAGCAGCAACCAAGAACGCTGAGCGCCCGTTCAGTGTTGATATTGGTTACGATTACGAGGTGACCAGTGTTGAATCACATAGCCTTTGCTCACTGCCTGTAAAAAGGCTTAAGTCGATTCAAGGAATGCATCAAAAAACTTACGGTAGAGATTTTATCGAAGTCGCGAGTCATTTGGGTGTGAAGAGAGAAGATATGCAGGTGCTGTGTTTTCTTTATGAGGGCATCATCATTGGGCATGTGGTTTACGACGGTGTCAGCAAGATGCTGTGCAGTGTAGGGGCCGTGAGTATTGTTATTCGTCGCAAGATCTTTGATTACATGGCCGACAACTTAGCGGGCACTGAATTCTGTTTTCCTACTCTTGATCCAGCTATGTGTCAGTTTCTTTATGATCTCTATTTAGAGCCATACATGAGTATGCTTGGTATGCCATTTTTCAAAGCTGATATTAAAAAAGTGGTGAAAAATCCCTTTTCTCAGAATATCCAAAACAAGCACGATATCTATTTCAAGTACATCCGTTACCATGACCTAAAACAGAAGAAAAAAAGCGTTGAGTTTGTTTTAAGCTAGCCCACTCCTTAGTAGAACAGAGTCATTACATAACCAGTCTAAGATCCGTCAACGGAAGTGGCTTCGAGTATAGGAAACCCTGACAGCGATCGAAGCCAAGCTGGTGGACACGTTGATGTCTATCTACATCTTCAACACCTTCCGCTACGGTTTTAATTCCAGATGCTTTACAGTAAGCCAAAGTTTGCTGGATTAGTTCAGAGCGAGAACTGTCTTCGCTATTTACAATCGACTTATCAAATTTCACTTCATCGACATCAAGGTTCATCACCTTATTCATGTCTGAGTAACCCACACCGAAATCATCGATAGAGATTTTAATACCAAGCGCTTTATAGCGTTTAATCTGTTCGCAGAGCTTTTCATCCCATTGATCGGCTTCACTGAGTTCGAACGTTAACTGTTTTGCTTTGAACGAGGTATTCCAAAGTAGTTCACGTACTTTTTCTACGTTGTCTGGGTTCGCTAGAACTTTCTTACTGACATTTACGGCCAAGTTCAAGTGTGCTGATAGTGACTTCACTTCAGTTAAAGATTGCTCAAGAACACAAAAGAAGATCTCTTCTTCGTAACCTAGCGCGAACGCACGATCAATGAACACATCGGGTGAAAAGACACCTTCTTCTGGAATATTCAGGCGAAACAGTGCTTCTACGCCTGTTACTTTCTCTGCACTCGCTTCTACTTTTGGTTGATAAAAGCAGGTGTGCCAGTCGTTTTCGAAGGCTTCTTGAATGATGTGGTCGGATAGTGCCATGGGCTTGTTTCTCATCTTATCTTGGGCATCTGTGTAACGGCCGCACATTCTGAGAGAAACAGTAATTCACTACTATATCGTTTTGAGATTAAAAATTGAGATTTGATATGAAAGCGAAATTAGGTCGAATTTTCGGTGAACATGGCGTTAAAAAGAACAAGAGAAGGACGTTAATGTGCCCTGTGTCACTGGGATGAACCATTATTTATGCCTCAGGTTCATTAATGTTTTTCCAACTGGAGGGATAATCGAAAAGGGGATGTTCAACTAGAATATAGAGATTAGTTTTACAGTGTAAATGATCGTTTTAGGATCGTTTATATCCCTACATAATGCGGCGCGCGATGCTGCTGAATAATAACTAGGAAGGAATGAGACAATGTCTTCTGCATTTTACCAACAGATTCAAAATCAAATCGAAGAAGTTAAAGAAGAAGGTCTTTACAAGTCTGAGCGCATTATCACTTCTGCTCAAAAAGCAGCGGTTTCTATCTCGACTGGTGAAGAAGTACTAAACTTCTGTGCAAACAACTACTTAGGTCTTGCGAACCACCCTGAGCTTATCGAAGCTGCAAAAGGTGGTATGGATCAGCACGGTTTTGGTATGGCTTCAGTTCGTTTCATCTGTGGTACTCAAGATTCTCACAAAGAGCTAGAGCAAAAGCTGTCTACGTTCCTAGGTAAAGAAGACACAATCCTATACACATCTTGTTTTGATGCTAATGCTGGCCTATTCGAAACGATTCTAGGCAAAGAAGATGCAATCATCTCTGATGCACTAAACCACGCATCTATCATCGATGGCGTTCGTCTATGTAAAGCGATGCGCTTCCGCTATGCGAACAACAACATGGAAGAGCTAGAGCAGCAACTTATCGCAGCTAAAGAAGCTGGCGCTCGCCACACGCTAATCGTAACTGACGGCGTATTCTCAATGGACGGCGTAGTAGCTAACCTTCCTGCTATCTGTGACCTTGCAGACAAGTACGATGCACTAGTAATGGTTGATGATTCTCACGCTGTGGGCTTCATGGGTGAAAACGGCGCTGGTACTCATGAGTTCCACAACGTTGTTGATCGCATCGATATCATCACAGGTACGCTAGGTAAAGCAATGGGTGGCGCTTCAGGCGGTTACACGTCTGGTAAGAAAGAAGTGATCGACTGGCTACGTCAGCGTTCTCGTCCATACCTATTCTCTAACTCTGTTGCACCAGCAATCGTATCGGCGTCTATCCGCGTTCTAGATCTTCTAGCAGAATCTGGTGACCTACGTACAACACTATGGGAAAACTCTGCACACTTCCGTACTCGCATGGAAGAAGCTGGTTTCACTATGGGTGGTGCTGACCACGCAATCATCCCAATCATGCTTGGTGATGCAAAAGTAGCGGCTGAATTCGCAGAGCGCGCTCTAGAGAGAGGCATCTACGTTGTAGGCTTCTCTTTCCCAGTAGTACCAAAAGGTCAAGCTCGTATCCGTACGCAAATGTCTGCAGCACACTCTCGTGAGCAACTAGACCGCGCAATCGATGCGTTCATCCAAGTTGGTAAAGACATGGGCATCATCTAATTTTAAAGGGGTGCCACGAGCATCCTTTAATTAGATAGAACACCACCCAGTCGAACAATAAGATTTTTGATTCTCGCCTTACAGTTAGGCGAGATGAACTAGGTAACATTATGAAAATTAAAGCACTTTCTAAGCTTAAGCCTGAAGAAGGCATTTGGATGACCGAGGTTGAAAAACCTGAAATGGGTCATAATGATCTTCTTATCCGTATTAAGAAAACCGC
This sequence comes from Vibrio sp. 10N.261.52.A1, assembly GCF_002876325.1. NCBI lineage: Bacteria > Pseudomonadati > Pseudomonadota > Gammaproteobacteria > Vibrionales > Vibrionaceae > Vibrio > Vibrio sp. 10N.261.52.A1. The sequence continues at coordinate 7,136 of NZ_MCYD01000515.1, read as the reverse complement.
AATTTGTGGTACAGACGTACATATCTACAACTGGGATGAGTGGTCACAAAACACAATTCCAGTACCTATGGTTGTAGGTCACGAATACGTAGGTGAAGTTGTTGGCATCGGCCAAGAAGTTCGTGGTTTTGAAATCGGCGATCGTGTTTCTGGCGAAGGTCACATCACATGTGGTCACTGTCGTAACTGTCGTGGCGGCCGTACTCACCTTTGTCGTAACACTACTGGTGTTGGCGTTAACCGCACTGGTGCGTTCTCTGAATACCTTGTGATCCCTGCGTTCAACGCGTTTAAGATCCCTGCGGAGATTTCAGATGACCTAGCATCAATCTTTGACCCGTTCGGCAACGCAGTGCACACAGCGCTTTCTTTCGACCTAGTAGGTGAAGACGTACTAATCACTGGTGCTGGCCCAATCGGTATCATGGCTGCTGCGGTTGCTAAGCACGTAGGTGCTCGTCACGTTGTAATTACTGATGTAAACGAATACCGCTTAGACCTTGCTAAGAAGATGGGCGTAACGCGCGCTGTAAACGTGATGGAAGAGAAGCTTGAAGATGTAATGGCTGATCTAGGCATGACAGAAGGCTTCGATGTAGGCCTAGAAATGTCTGGTGTACCATCAGCATTCAACAGCATGCTAACTAACATGAACCACGGCGGTAAGATCTCTCTACTAGGTATTCCACCATCAGACATGGCAGTAGACTGGAACCAAGTAATCTTTAAAGGCTTGGTTATCAAAGGCATCTACGGCCGTGAGATGTTCGAAACTTGGTACAAGATGGCATCTTTGATTCAATCAGGCCTAGATCTGTCTCCAATCATTACTCACCACTACAAAGTAGACGACTTCCAAGCAGGCTTCGACATGATGCGCTCTGGTATGTCTGGTAAAGTAATCCTAGATTGGGAATAAGCAAATAGGGGAGACCCTTAGCTAGTTCCACAATGAAAATGCCCCAAAGAAATTTGGGGCATTTTTGTTTTTTGAGGGCGAACAAATTCCCATGTCGCCTAATGGCTATTTTGAATATCGGCAATCTTTAAAATACGCGTAAATACACAGCGTTTATATTTAGAGAGGGCTTAATGGCTTGTAAATCACTTGCTGTAATAATGAGTGGATTATTATTAACGTCTACTGTTGCGATTGCTAATGAAGAAAGTAATCAAACAGCAGAGCAGGCAGCAAAGGAACTTGCAAACCCGAACACGGCTTACGCGAGCCTTAACTTAAAACTTCAATACTCTGGCGGATATGACGGAGGAGGGGACAGTTTTGCTACAGTTCTGCAGCCGACGCTACCATTCCCTATGGAGAACGGCGACAAAATCATTTTCCGCCCGGCTATCTCTTATGTTCAGAATGATTTCAATGTGAATACGTCGACAAGTTCCCAACATATGGATCAGTCGGGAGTTAGTGATATTTCCTTTGACCTAGCTTATGCGCCCAAAATGGAAGGCGGGACCATTGCCGCTTTTGGTGTGTTTGCTTCGTTACCAACCGGAAGTAATGAACTCACGGCGGATCAATTTGCTGTTGGCCCTGAGTTTATGTACGGCAAAGTAAGCGCCGATCGCGTGGTAGGTGTGTTCCCAAGCCACCTTTATGGTGTATCTGGCAATGGTGCGGATAACTCAGATACTCGTATTAACAAGACGTCTACGCAGTTATTTTGGGTAGAGTTATTAGAGGGTGGATGGACGGTGGGCTCAGCGCCGACACTTTCTTATGACTGGAATAAAGATCAGGCTGAAATTCCGTTGAATATTAGCGTAAGTAAAACAACAGTGTTCAACGGTCGTCCTTGGAAGTTTGGTATTGAAGCCAATTACTATATCGAGAAAGACGAAAAGACATGCTCGGATTTCATGCTGAGCTTTAACGTCAGCCCAGTCGTTGAGAACAAACTGGCATCTTTGTTCGATTAATCTTGTTTTAGCTGGGTTCGAAGAGAGGCTGGACGGTCGTCGTTTGGCCTTTTTATTAAAACCAATAAGTTAGCTACAAAGCAAATAAAGACACAGCTGAGAGCGTAGCAACCCGCTTGCTAAACATAGGCTTGTTCCAACCAAGGCGAGCGACATCTTGCTCTGTCAGTTCTAGGTTGATTTGTTCACAATATCTATCGAGTTCGCTCATCGTCATCACCTCGTTAATCACTTTGATAAGCAATATAACTGGATAGATATGTTCGTATAAATCAATGATTTTATAATAGGTGTTTAGCTAGACTGAACGATAGATTGTTTTAGTATCAATAGGATGAAATTAGGTCTAAATCTTCCTACAGAAAAGCTAATGAAAACAAAACCAAAAGCGGTTTGAAACTAAGAATAAACTTAAAACACACGATTCATTTTGAAGTGAGATACGACTTATTCTGTATGATAGATTTCAAGCACTTAATTTAATTATTGGTGTTTCAAATGGTACGAGTAGACATTAGAAAATTATCTAACACCCTGATTAAGGCAGGCGTTCCAGAGAAGAGGGCGGTGTTACTTGCCAAAGCATTTAAAGATTCAATTAATGAAGTCGACCCGGTATCTCAGTCGTATGTGAACAAAAAGATTGAGAAGTCCAAAAATGACACTCTTCAGTATCTGCTGGCATTCTTGGGGCTACAGATGATCTTAATTCCTTGTTTTCACTACATCATGACTAATCTGTAGACATAAAAAAGCCCGATATTGGCGTACCAATATCGGGCTTTGATGTTTAATGGATAGCTTGAGCTAAGGTGAGCTCACTTAACCCGCAGCAGCCTGCATGATTAGGCCACAGATGTAAGCGCCGTATGTACCTAACGCGTAACCTAGTACCGCCATCAAGATACCTACTGGAGCTAATGCTGGGTGGAATGCTGCTGCAACGACTGGAGCTGATGCCGCGCCACCAACGTTAGCTTGGCTACCTACTGCCATGAAGAACAGCGGTGCACGAATGATTTTCGCCATCGCAATCATGAGCAGGGCATGGATAGTTAGCCATGTGATACCAATGAAGAAGTAACCTGGGTTGTCAAAGATTGCTGTAACGTCCATTTGCATACCGATGGTAGCAACTAAGATATAGATGAACGCTGAACCAATTTTCGATGCGCCACTGTGCTCTAGGCTACGTGTCGATTTGAAGCACGAAGCGATCAACGCGAACGTTGTAACCATGACGATTAGCCAGAAGAAGCCAGATGTTAGACTGTATTTTGCTAGTTCTGGAGCATTCGTTGAGATCCATGGTGCGATTATGTCACTGAAGAAGTGAGCAAGGCCTGTTAGACCAAAGGCAATCCCAGCGATCTTCATGAGATCAGTTGTTGTTGTCGGGCGAGCGTTTTCTTCTTGGTATTTCGATACCGTTTCTTTCAGTTCTTCGATTGAAGAAGTGTCTGCTTTTAGCCATGCGTCAATTTTCTTCTGACGGCCAGCCATAATTAGTAGCACTGCCATCCAGATGTTTGCACAGATAACGTCAACCGTAATCATTGCTGAGAACAGGTTATCATTTACATCGAACACTTCTTTCATCGCAGCTTGGTTTGCACCACCACCAATCCAAGAACCTGCTACTGTCGTTAGGCCGCGCCACACGTCACCAGAGACAAGGTCAGGGTTTACTTGGTCGATGATCAGAATCGCCAGAGGACCACCAATGATAATACCTGCAGTACCAGTCAGGAACATGATGACGGCTTTTGAGCCAAGACCAAAGATCTTACGAAGATCCGCTGAAATGATCAGTAGTACCAGTGCCGCTGGTAGTAGGTAGCGGCTTGCTACGAAGTATAGTTTTGAGTTTGACGCATCGATGATACCAAAGCTGTTCAACAATGAAGGAACAAAGTAGCAGAGCAATAGGCCTGGGATGAATGAATAGAATTTTTTCAGTGCGCTGTTTTGGCTACTTTCCGTGATAAATACGCCGCCAAGAATAACAGCTAACATGCCCATAATTACGGCATCATTAGTGATCATTATTATATCTCCTTTAAGGTGAGCGCATAGGTCTCACTTTTTTGATGGCAGGACTATACCGACAACTTCAATTCGTTACAAATTGTAACGATAGACATCTCTTGAAACATTTGTGTTAATTAGATTGGTTTTGGTTTGTGAATCAGACGCTTCAGGCATTTGTTGTGTGAATGTTTTTGTAATAGTTAGTAGGGTCGACTTTGATATATGCAATGGTGTTCAAAGCCCTGAAACTGGTTATTGGAATTTTAGCTGAGTTCAGTATAGTTAAAGGAAGTGCATATAAAACCATATTTTTACTGAGGTTTATGCATGGCGAGTATGTTTCAAAAATGTAAAAAGTGAATTCGTTTTTGAAGAGAGGGATGAGATTAAAAATTATAACTTGATCACATAAATTGCGATTATTATCCGCTTAGGTATCAATAAATGGCACTTGTTTGCGGTATTTAGGGGCCATAGATAAAGAAAAAGCGGCTAAATAGCCGCTTTTAATTGGGATTGAGAATCGAAGTTTATGATTCCTCTTCTTCAAAACCGTCTGCATAACCTTTTGGAGGCGGTGTCCAACCACGCTCTGAGCGAGAGTGCTTATCGGATCGGTCTTTCTTCATGTCTTCTTTCATCGCTTCTTCAAGGTGAATAAATATCTGTCGATAGTTGTTGTCGTACCTTGGGTTGTCTTCCGCTTCCGACCAAGCTTTGAATAGCTTTTCAGACTTACGGCTTTCAACACGTTGATAGGTCGATTTCTGCTGTTCTACGAAGAATGGGTGGTGACCCAACGAGCGTAGGGCTTGTGCGCCCATTTCTAGTGCTGAGTGGTAGGTTTCTGATTCGACGAAATCAGCGCCAGCTTCTCTCAAGCGGTAACTATGACCTCGGTCGAAAGCACGAGCCAAGATTTTTACGTTAGGGTAGGAGTGCTTAACGTACTTGACGAGCTCCACGCTTGAGTCTTGATTGTCGATGGCAACAACAAGCATTGCTGCTTCTTCGATACCCGCAGTGTGCAACAGATCGTGACGAGTCGCATCACCAAAGTAAGATTTGATATTAATAGAGCGCAACACGTCGACTTGGTTAGCCTGATGGTCCAGAACCACCGTTTTGACATCGTTCGATACCAATAAGCGGTTAACGATCTGACCGAATCGCCCGATACCCGCAATGATTACTGTGCCTTTCTCTTCGATAGTGTCCTCTTCACGGTCATTCGATTTTTGCTCGTAACGAGGCAGAATCACCTTATCAAACAAAATAAACAGGCCCGGAGTTAGGAACATTGAAAGAGCAACCACTAGTGAGAGCGTTTGAACAATGTCAGCCGGCAATACGTGGTTTTGCGCCGAGAAGCTTAATAGTACGAATCCAAACTCACCGGCTTGCGCCAAGCTCAGTGTAAATAGCCAACGATCACTGTTCTTGATTTTGAAAATCAATGCCAAGGTAAAAAGCACAGCTGCTTTTAGTAACATGACACTCAGAGTTAGCCCTATGATTAGGATGAAATCATTGAATAGAACATCGAAGTTGATTCCCGCACCTACCGTAATAAAGAACAAGCCAAGCAGCAGTCCTTTGAACGGGTCGATGTTCGATTCCAGTTCGTGTCTGAATTCACTGTTCGCCAGTACAACACCCGCAAGGAAAGTGCCTAGTGCAGGCGATAAGCCGACAAGGCTCATCAGTGCAGCAATACCAATAACCAGCATCAGTGCCGTTGCCGTGAAGATCTCACGCAGGCCAGAGCTTGCGACGAAGCGGAAGAGTGGACGGCTTAAGAAGTGCCCGCCAACAACCACAATCGCGATAGATGCAGTAATCACAAGACCATAAGCCCAACCAGGTAGGCCAGCAACCAGACTTAACTCTTCATGGTGGTCAGAAGCTGAAGTGACCGCGCTTTGTGCAGCTTCTATTAATTCTGGCAACGCCAACAGAGGAATGAATGCCAGCATCGGAATAACGGCAATATCTTGGAACAAAAGAACCGAGAAGGCATTCTTACCGCCTTCAGTCTTAGATAAGCCTTTCTCGTTGAATGTTTGCAGTACAATCGCTGTCGATGACAACGCAAAGATTAAGCCGATAGTGAGAGCGATAGTCCAAGGTTGGCCAAAGGCTAGAGCAATGCCCATTACAATGGCTGCGGTGCCCCCCACTTGCAGACCACCAAGGCCCATCAAGCGATTTCGCATTGCCCATAGCATCTTAGGCTCAAGTTCAAGGCCAACTAAGAACAGCATCATCACAACCCCGAATTCGGCAAAGTGCTGAATTGTGGTGGTTTCTTCACCGACAAGGCCGATGATAGGTCCGATAACCACACCTGCGATTAAATATCCCAGTACTGAGCCTAAGCCAAGACGCTTAGCTATCGGCACTGCGATCACGGCGGCGACTAAGTAGATAAAGGCTTGTAGAAAATATCCCGTCATTACTTAACCTCTGCTTTCAATTCTTCAACGTAGTGGTTGAGCTTTTCTGCCTTACCTGCTTTTTTTACGTTCACTTTGCCTGCAACTAACGCCTCTAATAGAAACTTATAGCTGTAGACATGCTCTTGAATGCGGTTTTCTTCCAAAGCGGTACGTGAACCAAATAGCGCGAAGGGGGCAAGATAGTTCATGCCACATAACGAAGCCGTTTGCTCAATAGGATGAAGCAATTCTCTGATGGTAAAATGGTTGTAACCGTCGCATTGGTAAGCGTCTTGTTTACCGCCCGCGGTGATGCTACAGACTAAGCTTTTACCTTCTAGCTCATTGCCATCCGTGCCGTAGGCAAAACCATACTCAAGAACAAGGTCTTGCCACTCTTTTAGAATTGCCGGAGTTGAATACCAATAAAGTGGGAATTGAAAAATGATGATGTCATGGTCCAACAGGCGTTTCTGTTCACGATCGATGTTAATTTTGAAAGTTGGGTATTCAGCGTAGAGGTCAACACAGGTCACGCCATCAATACACTTGGCTTGTTCGAATAAGGGTTTGTTTGCTTCAGAGCGATGCTGAGAAGGGTGGGCGAATAGCACCAAGACTCGATTTTTCGACATAAAGCCCTCTTTGTCCGTTAACGAATAATGCTTATTGGAATTATAGATATACAATAATAGAAGAATGATTGAAGAACAACGAATTAGCCCATAC